>CALLYL010000856.1 GCA_937859535.1 uncultured Myxococcales bacterium | reverse complement strand
TGATGCTTCCTGGGCTGCGCGTCCCTGCGTGTAGCCGCTCAGCCAGTTCTCGAAATAGGATGCCTAGTTCATCGTCACGAATGTTGGTCTTCGCGCCCGCAGCCACTGAGCGGTCGATTGCATCATATGGAACAAGTGATTCATCCAGACCGTCCATTTCGTCATCATTGTCATCTGGGATCTGTTGCCCATGACCAGAAAAATGGAAGAATACGATATCGCCAGGCTTTACGCTGTCAATGAGATGATGGCGGAATGATGAAATAATGTTCTGTTTGGTGGCGCTATTGTTTTTTAAGGTCAGTATGTCGTCCGATGAAAATCCCCATTTGGATATGAGTATTTCTCTTAGAGTGTCCAATTCTTGACCTGTGTTTAGTTTGGGCCATGGTCGACGACTGAGCTGATAATAGTCACTAATTCCGATTAGTAGAGCGAAGCTTCTTGGTGGTTGTTTCGATGTCTCTTTTGAATTGGATATCTGACTACTGACGAACAGCGTCAGAGCTATGATGATGGACAGTATCCTGGAGGTGTGATGGTTTTGGTTGATGTGGCTCATGGTCAAAGTCTGGTGCGTTGATTGTGGGCTCTTCACCCAGCGCAGCAAAAGGCGATCCGACGCTCGGCGTGGTCCTTCTTGGGTGCTGTCTGTCCAATGGGCACGGCCCAGCGGTGGTGGTTGCGCGCTGTGTCGCTCCGCTTGCGGTGGTCCTGACCATCGCGGGTAGCCCGATCGGCTTCCTTTGGTATCACGTCATCGGCTGTGGAGCGGTGGTGGTGCTGGCGTGGACGTCTGGTGACCCGACGGCTTGCTAAGCCCGCGTAACTTCAGCGAAATTCTGAAAGTGGATCCCTGGATGCTCCGGGATTGATACCGTGGGCGACTGTATTGTCGTCCGGCATGCGACGTATGGCTTGCTGGTCGGCAGTACCAATGCATAGCAACCAAGGGGGAACTACATGAAACGACGGTCATTATCTTTTTTGGCGCTCGGGCTGGTGGGCTTTTTGGCTTCCTGTGAGTCGGAGCCGACCTGTAGCGACGGACTCAAGAACGGCAGCGAAGGCGACGTCGACTGCGGACTTAGCTGTGGCACGCCGTGTGGGGACGCCATGGGCTGTACGGCCGCAGGCGACTGCAAGAGCGGGGTCTGCGCGGCGGGGGTCTGTGCTGCTCCAAGCTGCACCGATGGCATCAAGAACGGCACAGAGGTTGGCACGGACTGCGCTGGCTCGTGCGCGAACAAGTGTTCCGACAACACCGCCTGCGTCCAGGCTGCCGACTGCCAAAGTGGCGTGTGTACGAACGGCTCGTGCGAGGCACCGACCTGTACCGATACCGTCAAGAACGGCACCGAGGGCGACGTCGACTGTGGCGGAAGCTGCTCGACCCTGTGCGCCGATGGCGCGACCTGCTCGATTGGGACCGACTGCACCAGCTTGGTCTGTAGCGGTGGCATCTGTGCGGTGCCGACCTGCACCGACACGGCCAAGAACGCCAAAGAGACGGACGTTGACTGCGGCGGCGGCACCTGTGGCCCATGCGACGATCTGAAGTCCTGCGGCCTGCCCGGCGACTGCAAGAGCAACGTCTGCATGTCGAACACCTGCGTCGCGTCGAGCTGCAATGACACCGTCAAGAACGGCACCGAGACCGATATCGACTGCGGTGGTGCCTCGTGCCTAAAGTGTGCCGACCTCAAGACCTGTGGCCAGGGCACCGACTGCCAGAGCAAGATCTGCACGGCCAACAAGTGCGCGGTGCCGACCTGCACCGACGTCACCATGAACGGCAAGGAAACCGATGTCGACTGCGGTGGCGGCACCTGTGCCAAGTGCATCGACACCAAGGCTTGCGCCGTGGCTGCCGACTGCGTGAGCGGTGTCTGCACGGCCAACAAGTGCGCGGTGCCGACCTGTACCGACACGGTCAAGAACGGCGTCGAGACCGACGTGGACTGCGGTGGTACCTGCGCGACCAAGTGCGCGGTGACCAAGGCTTGCAACGTCGATGGCGATTGCACCAGCAACACCTGCTTTAACAAGGTCTGCGTCAACACCCCGACGTTTACTGCGGTGACGCCGAACATGGGACCGACCACCGGCTCAGCGGTGACGCTCAATGGCACCGGCTTCTTCCCGGTTGGTATGGCCGCGACCTCGGTGACCTTTGGTGGTGTGGCCGGTACCGTGCCGAACGTGACGGCAGCCACGACCGCGACGACCACGACCCCGGCACGACTCAACATGATCGGTCTTGTCAACGTCGTGCTGACGCTGCCGGGCAACCACGTCTACACCTTGAACAACGGCTTCAAGTACTACTACGGTCAGCTCGCCTTCAACAACGCGGTGGCGAGCGGCAGCAACCTGACCACGCAGTATTCGGGGATGGTGCTGGTTGACTTCGACAAAGACGGCGATCTCGACATCGTCGCCATTCGTCCCGCGACCACCAGCGTTGAAGTGCTGCGCAACAACGGCGCGGGCGTGTTTACCGGAGGCGTCGGCGTGAGCGTGGGCTTTACCCCGACCCGCATCGCCACCGCTGACTTCAACGGCGACACCCTGCCGGACGTGGCCGTGACCGGTCCAAACAGCGTGGCGGTCCTGCGCGGGGACGGTGTCAGCTCCTTCAACGTCGGTGCCAGCTTCATCGTTCCCGTCGTGGGCACGGTGCGCGGCATCGCGGCGGTGGACGTGGACGGCGTCAACCGAGCCGACCTCCTGGTCGCCAACACCACCAACAACCGCGTCGACCTGCTCCGCAACAACGGGCTTGGAACCGCCTTCACGGTGGTGGCTGGGTACGCTGCGGGCCTCACCGGTGCCTATGAGCTGGCGTCCGCCGACTTCAACAAGGATGGCCGACCCGACTTTGTGGTGACCTCCAGCAGTGCCGCGCTGGCCTATCACTGCCGCAACAACGCGGGCACGAGCTATGTCTGCGCCAGCGTGGCCGCACCCGCCGCTTTGGCGAGCGTGACCACCGGCGATGTCAACAGCGACACCAATCCTGACTTCGTGCTCGCCACCAACGGCAACACCCAGGTGCTCTCGTACAGCGGCAACGGGGCCTTTGCCTTCACCCAGAAGGCCACCAACGGCCTTGCCACAAACTGGTCTGACCTCAAGCTCGTGGACATCGACAAGGACGGCTACCAGGACATCGTCTACGCCAGCAGCGCGGGCCTTGGCTCGGTCGGTGTCTGTCGCGGCGACAACACCGGCGGCTTCCTTGCGGCAACTGGTATTCGCTCGCTCAACTCGCCCCCGAGCCAGGTGGTGGTGGGCCAGTTCAACACCGGTACCGATCAGAAGGATGACTTTGCCGCTGGCACCAACCTCGGCGTTCACGTCTCGCTAAGCAACGTGCAGTAGTCCTTCGGCTTTCGCCATCGCCATTTCGGCCCCGCAAATCCTTCCGGCGAGAAAAAATCAGCCACTGAAGCGGTCTCCTTCCACTCGACCGAGTGGAAAGGAGGTCTTTTGGCGTCCTCTTTCCCTCAGCGGAGTGAACAGGAGGCCAGGATTTGGCCTTGGAGGGTCATGGAAGACGCCAAAGGACGTGTTGGGCGGTGAAAAAGGGTCTTAGAAGACCCCCAAGGACGTGTTGGGCGGTGAAAAAGGGTCTTAGAAGACCCCCAAGGACGTGTTGGGCGGTGAAACTGGGTCTTGGAAGACCCAAGACAGGCACTGGGAGCGCCTAGCTAAGGAGTCGGCGCATCTCTTGCTCGGCGTTTTCACCGAGGGTGGCGGCGATGTCGGCGATCACGGTGCGCTCGGCGGCGCTGACGGTGCGATGCAGGCCAAACAGACCGCCGGAGACTTCGGCGATGTCGACACACAGGTCAATGAGCTGGCGTTCCTCGTGATCCTGACCGGGTTTGCCGCTGTGGAGGATGTCGCGGAGGGCTTCGCGGCATGCCTGGAGAAAGGCAGCGGTCGGACGGGCGCTGAGCAACGACTCACACATGACCCACGCCCGGCTGCCCTCGGGGACTTCGCGCAGCTTCAGCACGTGCAGGATGCGACTGCGCTCGCGACGGCTGATTTCACCGTTGGCCCACGCGACCTGGATGAGCGGCAGGATGTGCAGCACGCAGGCCGTCTCGCTATCGAAGCCAAGTCGGACCAGCCGTTCGGCCAGGTCACGGCTTGGCACCTTCAGCGTCTCGATCACCTGAGAGATGTGACGCTTGGGCGCGACCTTGGGCGAAAGCTGCGATGGCCTGGGCGAAAGCTGCGATGGGCTACTGGCCAAAAGAGATGGGCTCGGCGTCAGCTTCGATGGGCTCGGCGTTAGCTTCGATGGGCTCGGCGTCAGCTTCGATGGGCTTGGTGTCAGCCCCGATGGACTTGGCGACATCGCCGATGGTTGCGGAGAGCTACCCGATGGCCTTTCCCCGCGAAAGGTCTCGATCAGGTTCGATAGCGAAGGCCGCCGCTTCGAGGGCAGCGTTTCTTTTGATGAAGGCGGTGAGGTGGAATCGGACGGTGGCGGAACCGGAGGGGTTCGTTCGGCGCTCATACTACGCTCCAGCGTGCGCGAACACGGTGACTCGTCTTGGAGCGTACCCCACGAACTCGGCTGACTCAACCGCGAAGCGCACAGGCGTCGGCCAGCGAGTCAAGCCGGGTCCGTCTGGACCGTCCGGTGTGGGGCTACTTGACGCCCAGGAGTTCTACGTCGAAGTGTAGCTCGGCATTCGGAGGAATCACGCCACCGACGCCACGAGCACCGTAGCCGAGGCTCGCCGGGATGATCAGGGTGCGCTTGCCACCGACCTTCATGGTCAGCACGCCCTCGTCCCAGCCTTTGATGACCTGGCCGACACCGATCTGGAACTCGAACGGCTCGCCGCGATCGACGGAGCTGTCGAACTTTTGGCCGTTGGCGAGCTTGCCGGTGTAGTGAACCCGCACGGTCTGGCCCTTCTTGGGGGTGGCGCCGGTGCCAACCTGGGAGTCGGTGTATTTCAGTCCAGAGGGAGTCGTTTCCATCTTGCCTCCTTGTGCGCTTGCTGCGGGTGGTGCGTCTTTTTTGGGTGCTGGGGCAGCCTGCTCCGCGAGCGCAACGCCCAGCGAACCACACAGGGCGAGGGTCGTGACGAGCAAGCGGCGCGACGATGATAGCGTACGGGTCTTGGCGATGTTCGGCGTCATCTGAGCCTCCATGAGTTCGGGCGTTTATAGATCATCAAGCGTTGGCGCGGGCCCCAGCTCTTGTTTGGGCAGCGGCGTCTTTGGCGCGGTGACCCCGAGCAGCCGCTCTGCATTTTTGACGTAGATCTTTTCCAAGACTTCGCCGGGCAGGTTGATTCCCGAGATGGTCCACTTGCCTTGAATCGGCGTCGGGCTGGGAATGTCGGTGTCCGCCGTCTCGAAATAGCGGTAGGTGGAATCGAAGAAGCGCTCGGCATCGGCCTGCGTCGGCGGATCGGTCCCGACCGAGCCGAACATCGAGGGCGTGCCGCTGCGTCCGATCGCGGTGTCCGTCCCAAACAAGATGCGATCCTGATACTTGAGGAAAAACGCCCGCAGCTTTTCGGGCGAGTGCTTGTCATCGGTGCGACCAATCGCCGGCAGCCGCGCCGCTGTATCAATGTAGAGGTTTGGGTACTTGTCGAGCGCTTGGGCGACCAGCTCCGGTTCCTCGGGGGCATTGCCGAAGTGGACGCCGATAAAGGTCGTCTTGGGATGACGCGCCACCCGTCGCAAGAATGCATCGTATAGCTCACGCCAAGACGGGATCTGGCCGCGCTTGTGGGCATCGTAGAAGCTCCACTCGGGATGGGCGAGCAGCTCCTCGAAGCGCTCGTTCTTCGAGCTGGGCTCTTGCCAAAATGCCTGGGGATCGCCGACGTGAATCGCCACCGGAAGCCGCAGCTCGCCCGCTTTGTCGAACACCACATCGAGCCCCGGGTCATCGACCTTGAGCAGCTTGCCATCGGGCCCTTCATAGCCGAGGCCGAGTCCCTTGGCGATCTTGAGTCCAAGGGCACCGGCGTTCTTGGCGATGACCAGCTCGGCGGCCATGCGGGGACCGTAACCGGGCTTGTCGGCCTGCTCGAAGTCGAGCCCGGTGAACGCCGCCAGGTGTCCGTAGGCGACTTGGTTATCGACGACAAACTCCTCGAAGCCATGCGCGGCGGCGGCCCCCGAGAGGTTGACAGCGAGGCTGATGCCGTAGTGCTCGAACAACCGAGCGGCGCGCAGGCTGGTGCCGAGCAAAACGTGGGTATGGATATCGATGCGCGGCAGGTTGCGACGCACAAACGGGGCTCTGGCTGGCTTTGGCGGTGCCACGATCGACGTGGTGGCGGGAGGATCTTGTGGCGAAGGCGTGGGCTGCGGTTTGGCCCGACAGCCAGCAAGCAGGCTGCTCAGGCACAGTGACCCAAGAGCCAGCGACAGGAACATCGAGTGAGTATGGCGGCGCACCGGGGCGAGTCTAGCACCGCAGACGCAAACGCAAGCAAACCCAAACAATCGACAAATCCGGCGCTGGTTTCTGGGGGCGATTTCGCCGTATGATGGGAACGTGCAAATTTCCGTTCTGCCGTCTGGAGAAGCTCCTATGCACCATCGCTCGCTTGGCCTGGCTTGGCTGTTCACCCGGCTTCGACATCTCTTCGCGCTGGTGGTGACGCTCGGCTGCTTGCTCGGTACCCAGCAGGCCAGTGCCGACCCGGTGAAGGTCCACTTAGAGGGCGTGGCCATCGACAAGCTGCCGGAGCTGCGGGCGTTTGTGAACGTGGTCGATGACGACCTAAAGCCGGTGCGCAGCAAGGGCGGCTTCAAGCTGCAAATGGACGGCACCCCGCTGACCGATCTGACGACGACCGTGCAGTCGTTTGCGGAGTCGAAGGAGCCGATCGACCTGTTTGTGGTGGTGCAGGTGTCCTCGGTGATGAAAGAAGGGCTGACCCCGGCCAAAAGTGGCATCGCCCGGCTGGCCAAGATGCTGGCGAAGATCCCCGAGAGTCGGATCGGACTCATCAGTTACTCGTCGGAATACAAGAAGCTGGAAGACCTCGGTCGGCCCAACGAAGTGGCTCGCGAGCTGGACAAGCTAAAGATCGATGAAGATGCGACCGAGACGCGGATGCTCGATGGGGTGCGGGTGGCGATTGACCTGCTGCGGGAGTCGGTCGGCAAGCGCAAGATGGTGGTGGTCTTTTCCGACGGAATCGATGCGGCGGGCACCAAAGATAGCTACGAGCAGGTCGGCAAAAAGGCTCGCGACGCGGGCGTGGGCCTGGCCTGCATCGGCTACGGACCGTTCGAGGCGGGACGGCTACGCAACCTGATCGAGATGTCGAAAGCGGCGGGCTCGACGGCACGCGGCAGCAAAGTGGTCGGTGATATCTCGTCGCACTTCGAGCAGCTCATCGAGGAGATCCTCTCGACCCACGTCATCAAGTTTGGCCTGACCCAATCAGGTGACGGTCAGCAGCATGTCTTCCAAGTCCTGTTCCGTTCCGGCAAAGACGACATTCTCTCGGAGCCGATCACGGTCAGCTCGCTGCCGCAGTTTGAGCCCGCCGATCCCGCTGGTTGGCCCTGGTACTACTGGGTGCTCGCCGTTGCTGGTGGCCTGTTGGGACTTATCATTTTGCTCGCCATCATTGGATCGCTGATGGGTCCGAAGCGCTAGCCGTACACCGCCATGGCCTTCTCTTCGACAGAAAAGCTTCCCTATCGGTTGTGGGAACTTTCGTTTCGGATCTCCGGCGAGGTGCTCTCGGCGCTCGGCTGGCCACCTTTCCGCAAGTTCGTCGAGCCGCGTGGAAGCTGCGATTTGTCCACCGAGCTGCATTCGCTAGCCGACGATATTGGCCAGGCCCACCTAGAGCTGTTCCAGAGCACCGATTCCGAGGAGCGCGATGACGCGACGTTTCTGTCCGACCTGCTCCATCCGGTCCGAGCGCTGGTGCTCTTGCTGTACGACAACAACCTGGCCGATAGCGAGCGTCACTTTGTTCGGCTGCGTGAGCTTCACGCCAGTAGCCAGCTTCAGCGCGAGCTGGACTATCCTCGGGGAATTGGTCGCTGGCTGCTGACTCGCTCGCTTCAGGGTCTGGCGCTGGCGGCGTGCGGACGGGCCGATGATCGGATGCTGGCGCAGCTTCGCGACGATGACGAAGAGGCCCGCGAGCGGGTGCTGGATTGGCTGGGCAGTCGGGTTCTGTCGATACCAATGCGCTGGCGAGAGATCGGTGCCTTCGTTCACGGTGAGCGAAACCAGCTCATCGCCAAGCTGGCAACGCCGGTGCCAAACCTTGCAGATGTTCGACTACGGGCCGAGTGGCTCCCAGAGCTGATGAAGCCGTATGCACACCTATCATCACTTTATGTGACGCCCAACATCCCCGAAAAAAAGCTCCGTAACGCTCGCAAGTTCTGCGAAGTTCCCGACGAAGAAGACGTGCTGGCGCTGATCGACTGCACGGTGTTTGGCTCGGCGTCGGATGCGATGCTGTTCGGTACCCGGCACCTGTTCTTTCGCAACTTCATCGCGCAAAACGGGCGTCCGGGTCGGTTTTTGTACGGACATTTGGCGACGATGTCGCTGCAGCGGGTGGGTGATGGCGAGCTGCTCTTTGGGGAAACTTCGGTCGCCAACATATCTGGCTCGGGGATGTCGTCGTCGGACCTGATTGCGCTGATTCGCGACCTGCAGATGAGGCTTCAGACGGTCTGAGCCGACGGTCATCCAGCCCGAGAATCTGATAGCGTGGCTGCCATGCGTCTTGCTGCCATCGACTGTGGAACCAACACCGCCATGCTACTCGTCGCCGACGTGGTGAAAGGGGCTGTGCCTCGGCTGCGTCCGGTTGCGGATTTTTTGGAGATGCCTCGCCTCGGTCAGGATCTCGATCGCACGGGGAGACTGCATCCCGAGGCGATCGAGCGCACGTTGGCGGCGATCGGTCGTCAGATCGAGCGCGCTCGCGAGCTGCACGCCGATCGGATCGTGGCCGTTGGAACCGAGTCGCTGAGGGCTGCCGAAAATAGCGAGGAGTTCTTGCGCTCACTTCGGCAAACCGGTGTCGAGCTGCGGGTGATCTCGGGGGATGACGAAGCCCGCTTGTCGTTTCGCTCGGTCACAGAGAGCCTGCCGATGCCGCCAGGGGGGCGACGGAGTGTGCTCGATATTGGCGGTGGTTCGACCGAGCTGATCGTTGGTGGCATCCACCCCGAGCGCTGGCAGAGCGTCAAGATTGGCTCGGTGCGGCTCCACGAGCGGTTTTTGCATAGCGATCCACCGACCGAGGCGGAGATTGCGGCGCTGACGGCGGCGATCGATGCGGGACTCGACGGCTTGCCTCAGCCAGAGGGTGAACTGGTGGCGCTGGCTGGAACGGCGACCACCGTGGCGGCGCTCTATCTTCAGCTTGCCGAGTACGATGGTCGTCGGGTGGATGGGCTGCGGGTTCCGACGGCACGGATGCGAGAAATCATCGGCAGCCTGGGTCGACTTCGCGTTGCCGAGCGCCAGCAGTTGGCGGGGCTTGATCCACGGCGTGCGGATGTGATCTTTGCGGGGGCGATGATCCTACTGCGAACCGCCGAGCGGGCAGGTCTGACCGATGTGGTGATCAGTGATCGCGGCGTGCGATGGGGCGTCCTCGAAGAGCTGGCGGACTCGTTAACCGACGAGTGAGCCGACGAAAAAAGTAGGACCAACCGGAGGCCGCAAGGGTTACATTCGGACTTGTGAGCACCTCCAGTCCGTTATCTAAGCGTTTTTCTTTAACTCTCCGCGTTGATCGGTGGCGCGCTTTGGCCGAAGAACTGACCGCGATGGAGCATGTTCACCACGCTGCTGCCATGCCGGTGGAAAAGCGCCTCGAGAGGGGCCGCGCAGCCGAGCAAGTCCAGGCGATGGTGATGGCGGTGATCGCCGATGCCAGTGGTGTAGCGCCGGGCGAGCGCCGAGAGAGTGGTCTGCCGCTGTCGCGAGCTTCGGCCAAATATCTGCTTACCGCCGCTGATCGACTGAGGCGGATGGCTCTCAAGGAAGCGTGGGGCGCTCATGGTCGCGATCCGGTTCAGCTCGAAGCCGCGCTGGGCGCTGCTCGTGAGTGGGACGACATCATGAGAGCGCTGTCTTCGCAGTTTGGTGTCGTCCATCCGTTTGCCGAGATGGTTGAGTCGCTGCCGCTCGGCGAGCATGAAATGCAAACGCTCGGGGTGCCGTACCAATCACTGCACAACGGTGAGGATCTACTCGCACTGTAGGGGGCGGCGCAAAGATCGCGACAACCATCCCCGGTTCCCGCCTATTCTGGTAGCACTGGCCGGTACGGACTGGCCGGCGTCCCGTTTTTGTAGTGGAGAAAGAGCGCATGACAGCAAGCACGAATTCCGTCGTCGTCGGAGTTCGTTCAAGGGCCGTACACGGAGCGGCTCTTGTGGCGATGACCGCGATGGTGCTGCTCAGTGGCGAGGCGCAGGCTTCGGGAAAGCTGCTGGCACTGCGGTTTGCTCGATTGGTCGATGGTACCGGTAAGGTGATTCAGAACCCGCTGGTGGTGGTCGAAAACGATCGAGTCAAGAGCATTGGTGGCGCGACAACGCCGATTCCCGACGGTGCAACGGTGATGGACTTGAGCCAGTACACCGCGATCCCGGGGCTGGTCGATGTCCACACCCACCTGACCTATCTGTTCGACGATCAGTCTCCGCTCAAGCCGGTCGAGCAGTTTATTCGGCGCATGCCACCGGTGACCGTATTTCTCGCGCAGCAGAACGCTCGGCGGACCCTTGAATCGGGGGTGACGACGGTGCGTGATTTGGGTTCCTTCGACTATATGGACATTGCCATGCGCGATCTGATTCGGCGCGGCGCGATGGTGGGTCCACGGATGTTCGTTTCGGGCGTACCGATCTTTGCTACCGACGAAGTGGTCAAACCGGGCCAACAGCCGACCTCGGGCACGGCCGATGGTCCGAGCGAGGTGATGCGTGTGGCTCGGCTCCAGCTCGCAGCCGGAGCGGACCATCTGAAACTGGTGGCTTCGACGGGCGGTTACGATGATGTAACCGGGTTTCAGACGCTTTCCTACGATGAGATCAAAGCGGCGGTCGATGTGGCCCACCGAGCAGGCAAGCGCATCGCCGTGCATTCGTATGGTCCCACTGGGGCGCGTGATGCGGTGCGGGCTGGGGCAGACTCGATTGAGCATGCGATCGACATCGACGATGCGACCCTGGCCGAGATGGCGCGGCGGCGAATCTTCTATGTGCCGACCATCGATCACAATCGCTACTACGCCGACAATCCCAACGTGTATGGCTTCTCGAGTGATGCCGTCAGCAATCTCCGTGCTTTCATTCCCAAAAACCTGGAGACAGCGCGGCGAGCATTTCGGATGGGCGTACCGATTGCGATGGGTAGCGATGCGGTCTTCACCATGTTTGGCGAGAACACCTACGAGCTGGGCTGGTTTGTTCGGATGGGAATGACTCCGACGCAGGCGCTGGCCACCGCGACGACCCATGCGGCGGCGCTGCTTGGGCAAGAAAAGTCCTTGGGGGCGGTGCTTCCTGGCTATTTCGCGGACCTCGTTGCCATCGAAGGAGATCCCCTTTCAGACATCAGCGCGGTCACCCACAAGGTGCGCTGGGTCATGAAGGCCGGGACCGTGGTGATCGATCGTAGGGCGCGAACTGTGACGAAATGACGGACTCTAGGTCGACCGATTCGTCATCAGCACAGCCGTCGAGCCAACCGCCGGCCGAGGTTCCGGCGATTGTGTCGGTGCGAGTGACTGCGCAGGCGGTTCACTTGGTGGTGTCGGTCGATGGTGACTGGGACTTGGCTCGAGCCGAGACGGTGGCCGAAGCCGAGCAGCGCTGTGAGTCCGCGCAGGAATTTGCCGAAAGTGAGCTGTTCCGAAACCGCTATCCGGGCCGCGTGGGTGTCGTCCGCTTGGTGGTGAAGCACGCTCCGCCCGAGATCGTGCGCGAAGTCCTCACCGAACGTGGGGTCGAAATCGAGCTCTTGGGCGAATCAGAGTCCGGCGATAAGACCTGCGCGCTGTGCAAGCGCGAAAAGCTCGCTGAGAACGTTGTGTCGATGACCGATGAGGGCTGGGCCTGTCCATCGTGTTTTCGGGCCTGGCTGCTGCATCAGGAGCATGCGGGCAAGCCTCGCAGCAAGTCGCGGTTGTCGATGCTGTCGAGTCGGCTCATCTTCCCGCTACTTCTGGTGGTGGTGGCGCTGTTTGTGTGGGGAGTTCTGCACGAACTCAAGCGACTCAATCAGGCCGGCAACGTCATCCGACAGCACTTACCGACGCAGTAGACAGCGGCTCGGCCATGGCAACAGGTGGCGACAGAACGGGGTTCGCTGCCTCAATATGAGGTATGTGAGACACCTCATTTAGCAGCTCGTCGCTTTCGAGGATTGAGCACAGGGTGGCCAACAGATCCGCAATCTGCTTGCCATCGAGTGTCCGATGATCGAACGGCATCGAGAGTATGACCGTCGGACGGACCTCGGGACGGCCCGCAATGGCAACCACGCGATCGCGTACCTCGCCGACGCCAAGCGCCGCTCCCGAATAGAACATCAGCGGGTTGGTCGAGTCGACGTGCCGCAGA
>CALLYL010000855.1 GCA_937859535.1 uncultured Myxococcales bacterium | reverse complement strand
CACACCAGCACTGTCACCGAGCTGATGCTTCACGATTGGAGTCGTCAACTCATCGCTGAAGACCCACTTTGCCACCTCTTTCAAGCCACGATCGTAAAGCCATGGCAGGTTGGAAACGCCACCACCCAGGACGATGAGATCGGGATCGACAATATTGATCACGGTCGCAAGGGCACGTCCAAACCAGCGACAGTGCTGGTCGAGTACCTCTTGCGCAATCGGATCTTCCTCTCTCAGGGCGGCAATCTGCGGCAAGCGAAGCAACGAGCCGTCCCCTGCTTTACGGCCGCCACGCTCGCCAAACCGTGACTCAATAGCAGGCCCGCACAAGTAGGTCTCGATGCAGCCGCGCCGTCCGCAGTAACAAATCGGTCCGTGCTCAGGCTCCAAGCTGACGTGGCCCCACTCGCCCGCGATCCCTTGGGGTCCATCCCATGCGTCCAGGCCGCCGCTCGGACCGGGGATGACCAACCCACCGCCGACGCCCGTGCCCATGATGACGCCAAAGGTCACTCGTTGGCCACGACCGGCCCCGAACAGAGCCTCGGCCAGTGCGAAGCAGTTGGCATCGTTGGCGAACCGCACCGGTTGACCGAGCTGGGCGATGACATCAGCCCGAAATGGTCGACCATTTAGACACGTGGTGTTCGAGTTCTTGGTCAACCCGCTCCGCCGACTGATGCTGCCTGGCATTCCGATCCCGATCGGAGGCAGCGCAGCGAGCCCCGCCTGCCGCGCCGTGTCATGCAACAACGCCACAAGTGCCTCGATGATGTGCTGATAGCCCAGCTCGCGTTCCGTCGGTCGTCGGAGCCTAGTCAGGATCTCGAATGACCCACCGGTCAGCCGCAACACCACCGCCTCCATCTTGGTTCCGCCGAGATCGACCCCCAATCGCAGCAGTCCGTGCTCACCACTTTCCATGACCCAAAAACCTATCAGGACTGCGACCAGCCAGGAAACCGTCTCCCCCTAGCCCGTCCAGTACCCATTGCTCACCGTCGACGCAAAGAAATGTGGCTCATCCGTTGCCCAGAAAAGGCAACTCGAGCTTAAATCGATGAATCATGCCGCTAGAGTTTCCGACGCTGTTTTCAACGCTTTTCTTCCATCGTCTCTACGGCTAGGGCCAGTTCTGTCATGGGTCGCCCGTTCCCATATCGGCTGTTTCTGTTTGCATTTCTGGGCTGGACCTTCGATTTCTACGATCTCGTCCTGTTTGCGTACATTAAGGACGCCGTCAGCCACGACTTTCATCTTTCCCATCAGGTCGAGTCCTGGCTCTTAGGCGTGGCGCTGTCCACCTCGGGCTTGGGTGGCATCCTCGCGGGATATCTGGCTGATCGGTATGGCAAGCGCTCGATCTTGGCGCTAACGGTTTTTGTCTATTCACTCGGATCGGCGGTCTGCGGCTTAGCACCATCGCTGTCGGTATTTTTGATTGGGCGAGGGCTCGTTGGCTTAGGCGTCGGTGGAGAATGGGCCATTGGCCATGGCTTGGTGGCGGAGGCCGTCGAATCTCGCTACCGAGGGCGAGCCGCAGCGCTCCTTCAGGCTGGTGAACCTCTCGGCGCGGCACTGGCGGCGGTTGCTGGATTTTTGCTCCTGCCGATCGTTGGCTGGCGGGCGATCTTGCTCGCATCCAGCGCGACCGCTCTACTCGCCGTGGCGATGCGCCGCTCGATGGTATTGCCCAATGAACGAACCCACCATCATGTCTCCCTGGTGGAGGTCTTCAAGGCCGGAATCGGTCGCCGCTTTGTCTTGGCTTGGGTGCTCACCGTCTTCAAAATGGGCACCTACTGGACCTGCTACATCTGGCTACCTTCGTTCCTGCTCAACGAGATGGGCCAACGCATCGGCAAAAGCATGATCTGGGTTCTTACGGCTCAGGTCGGGCAGTTTGTGGGAATGTTGCTCTTTGGCAACCTGGCAGATAGAGCGGGCCGTCGTCCCGCTTTTTGTCTTTATTCCCTCCTGACGGCGAGTGCGCTGGCCATGCTGGCCTTCAACTGGAGATGGCTCACCGTACATCCGCCACTGTTCTGGTTGACCATGCTGGTGCTCGGCTTTGGCTCGGGTTGCACCGCTGGCTTTGGCGCGCTACTGGCCGAGCTCTTCCCGACAGAGATCCGCAGTGCTGCCATGGGGGCGACCTATAACCTGGCGCGCTCGGTTCAGCTTCTGGCCCCGGTCGTGGTCGCAGCCATGAAGCTTCGCTACGGCCTCCCTGGTGGACTCGCGGTGCCGCTGGTTTTGGCGCTAGCCACCGCAAGCTGGGTGTGGATGCTGCCTGAGACGCGAGGCATCACACTGCCCAGAATGTTCATGTCTCCCCGCACTGGATCCGGCAACCATCCCAAACGCCGCCCCAGCAGCTAAGAGTCATCCCAAAGCCAGCCCGTCGACTCCAAGCCTTGAGCCATGTCCCGGCATCTGGGAGCGGCAAGCTGACCTCTCAGCGTGTCGTCCCGATTGAGTCCGAGGGGGTTAGTGACTTACGCTACCTAGGTGACGGAAGAAGCGTTGGCTATTGGATCGTATGTAGGGGGACTGCGCGGTGAGGCAGGGAGGTTTTATGCACGCTCGCAATAGGCTTCTATCTCGGTCGGTCGAGGTGCGGCTGGCGGCACTCGGTCAGCTCGACGGTGATATCGCCGCCGACGTCTATGCAGCACGACGAGCGCTACTAGAAGACAAGGACGGGCGGGTGCGATCGGAAGCCGCCCGATTTCTCGCTGGTGCGCAGGCTGCATCACCCGTTCTGTGGCTGATGGACGCCACGTACGACGAGCTACCGAGCGTGCGCGAGGCTGCCGCCCGATCTCTTGGACGAGTGGGAAACAGGGAGGCCCATCGCGGGCTGCTCCGATTATCGCGGTTGGCGCTGCTTGACCCGGTCTGGTGGGTTCGACGGACCGCTGCGCTTTCGCTCTCTCAGCTTGGTGAAGCCAGCGCCGTAGCGACGCTCAAAGCAGTACTCAGCGATCCGTTCTGGCGCGTCCGCCATGCCGCCATCCAGGCACTGACCCTACTGTGGCAGGCGCTCCCCGCAGAGCGCGAGCACATCCTAACGGTCAGTCCTGGGATGACGGAAGCGGCCCAAGGTGCCCAACTGGAACTGCAAGCTCGGGTCGAGCCGGACCTCGCCGCGTACAAAGCGCAGGCCCCGCTGCCAACGGACCAGTCGCTGGCCAATCCCGACCCGGCCGTTACAGCGGCGCGGCTGCGGGCGAGACCGATCTCCGACATCACGCCAGCGGAACTATTACCGTTTCTTTCTGACCCTCACGCTCAGCTTCGAGAGCTTGCAGTTGACCGACTGGCCCGATTGAGCAAAGCCACAGAACTGGAAGAGGTGCTACCGCACATGGTGATCCCAGGGCTGCCACATGCGCTAGAGAGCACCTGGGATCTTCTCGAACGAACCGGAAAACGTGCGGCGGCACTGACCGGCCGAATCCTGACTGACTCGGAGTCGCCAGTGGGTGCGGTGTTATGGGCGTGCCATCACGTTCATAGCAATGGCGGACGGCGTGGCCCGGTGCGAACAGCGCTGCTGCATCCTCATCCGCTGGCGCGACTTGCGGCGGTGCGCTGTCTTGATGAACTCGGTGAGACCGATGTGGCGCTGTTCGAGAGACGACTGGCGGATGACGATGCCGAAGTGCGCGCTGCTGCGCTCCAAGCACTTGTGGTCCGAGTGCCCGAGCCAGAACTGGGTCGACACTTGCCGCATCTGCTCGGTCCGGATAGTCGCCCAATCACCCGATTGGCGCTGGTGCTACGAGCGTCATCGACTCGCGATCACACGCTGCTGGCTCAGCTAGCAAATGACGAACACCCTCTGGTAAGAGCCCGAGCGCTAAGGGCATTGGCCCAACTTGGCCGACTGTCCGACATCTCGACCCTCTCTCAAGACCCGGATCCGCTCGTGCGGCAATCTGTGACGCCATGGCTTGCTACCGAAGATCTGGTGCGAATGCTCACCACAGATCCCGATCCGTTGGTACGTCGCGAATCCATCCGCCAGGTGTGGCGACGTCGTGAACTGATGAGCGAATCTGACCGCCGAGCGGTGATTGCCGCAGCAAGCATCAGTGATGACCCATGGCTGCGAACACGAGCGGTGAAGCTCCTGTCGGTAGATACGGATCTGCCACTGTTGCTGACGCTGATGCGGGACCGTAACGCCGGGGTTCGGCAGGCGGTCGCCTCGCAACTCGATGGCCGCAGCGAAGTCGGGCCGCTCGTTCGAGAGTTACTCACCAAGGCGCACCTGGATGGATTGCAGCGCGCCGCAGCCCATGCAGAGTTGCTGAAGCTGGCGATGGACGACCCGGAAGCCATGCACTGGTTGCGCAACTCCGTACGGCTGGATGAGAAGAATCCGGAAACGCGTCCGATTGCAGAGGCCATCGCGGTCCTGACCGGAGAGCGAAGGACGGTGGATAGAGCCAGTGTGCCATCCAGAGCGCTGCAGCCAGAACCGGTTACGGTGGCTCTCACCCGACGCCGACTCGGTTCAACCGATCTCTGGGTTTCCCCTCTTGCCATCTCGGGGGTAACCGATCTTCCGCAACGTACGCTCGAACGAGCGATTGCTGCGGGTGTGAACCTATTCTTCTGGGAACCTGGGTACGAGGCACTAACGAGACTTGTCTGGACCCATCGACGGCATCTGCACGTGGTGACAGGTAGCTACGAAGCGGATCGTCCTTCAATTACAGCGGATGTCGAGCGAGCGCTGCGACGGCTGAAGACCGACTGTCTCGATGTATTTTTGCTGTTTTGGGTTCGCTCCGCAGAGCGGCTGTCAGATGAGGTTCGAAAGACACTCGCGGATCTCAAGGCCCAAGGAAAAATTCGAGCGGCGGGCTTCTCAACGCATGACCGCAGCTTGGCGGAATCAGTTGTGGAAGCCGGTGGCTGGGATGTCCTGATGACCCGACATAGTGCAGCCCATCCCAGCGCTGAACAGTCACTCTTTCCTCGATGTGCGGCGCGTGGCACTGGGCTTCTGACGTTCTCGGCGACCTCGTACGGACGACTCCTCCGGCCACTGCCAGGAAGGGGTCCGCTACCGATCCGACCGACAGCGGTCGACTGTTATCGATATTCACTGGCTCAACCAGGCGTGACCGCTGTGATTTCTGCACCTCGCTATCCATCCGAGTTGTACGAAAACTTGGCGATTCTTACCGACCCGGATCTTCCAGATTCGCGACGGCAAACGCTGCTGCAACACGGCGAAGCAGTCCATGCCATGAGTCGGCGTTTCAATGCACTGGTACGCAAGGGACATGAAAGCCCACTGCACGCCCCGAATGAACCGACGACGCTTTCCATTCAACTCGCCGAGCTGTTGGCTGAGCACCCTGCCCCGCCCAGCGAACCGCTCGCCGCCGTCACCGCACGACGACACTCGCGGAGTGCCCCGGAGCGACGCTCATGACGATAGAACCTGGGAACAAGGGGCTGACCCCACGGAACGAAGCCCTTCCCTTTTTCTTCGGCCCCTGCGAACATTATCGGTACAGCGTTCCTTCGTTCGCGACGCAGTTAGCTTCCTCCGCGATGTTACGTCGCGGTTGCACTCGACCTACAATGGACAATGCGCTGGTCCGAGCTGCCGCTTGCGGCTTTTCTCAGCTCGGGCACCGCTGCCACGCAAGTAGCTGCGAACGAAGGAACGCTGCTTCTTGTTCCCGCCAGAAAGGACAGCCGGCATGAGCCTGTCGACCCTGCTGCTGGAGCTGATTCCCCTGTGCGAGTCGCTCGACGACAACTGGGAGAAAGTGGTGGCACTGCTGGATGCTCACCAGGATCTCGCTGAGTACGAAGTGGCACGCTTCTACGTAAGCCGATACACCCTCCGTACGCTCACGCAGCTTGTAAAGAGCGAGGATCCCCGCAAGCGAGTCCAAGCAGCACACCTGACACGATTGACCTGTACCCAGCGCCAAGCGGGACAGTTTCTGCGAGTGCTCATCAAGGATCCGAGCAGCCGCGTCCGTAGTGCAGCGCACCGAGCCATGCGCACGCTACGACTTGATGACATTGCGCTACCCGACAGCCGATTTCGGAGCCCGCGCCACAACCGAAACCTGGTCCTGGGAGGCTGGAATCCAAGCGGATGGTCCTATGGGCTCTTCGGCAACATGTACACGATTCGGCAGAACCGGAAACAGAACCGGAAACCCAAGCCGACTCTGACCGATCTGGGTGTCCCAAAGCTGGAGACCCGGAAAGATGTGCTGCATTGGCTCAAAATTGCCTCGCTACGTGACTTGCGCAAACTGCTGCGGGCCGGCAGTGGCGCTGGCAGTCCGTACGTCTCGTTCACGATTCCTAAATCGAGCGGTGAGCCCCGAACCATTACCGCGCCTCGACTGCCGCTGCGGCGGATCCAACGGCAAATTCTGGATGAACTGCTCGGCAAACTGCCGACTCACGCGGCAGCGCACGGGTTTGTGAAAAAGCGCTCGGTGCTGACCAACGCAAAGCCACACCAAGGAGCCCAGCTCATCGTCAAGCTTGACCTCAAGGACTTCTTCCCGACCATCTCGTACCATCGGGTGCGTGGTCTGTTCTGTGGTTACGGCTTGCCAGCGGAAGTCGCCGATGTGCTCGCAGGGCTCACGACGCACCGGCTGGTTCTTGGCGATGGCTATGTAGTTTGGCCGGGAGTGCTACCGCAAGGCGCGCCCACCTCACCAACGCTCGCCAACTTGATCTGCAATCGACTGGATTCACGCCTGAGCGGCCTGGCCAAGCGGATGGGGGCCCGTTACACGCGCTACGCAGATGATCTAACGTTTTCGTTTGCCAAAGGACTGGACCAGAAGCACGACCTCGGGCGTTTCCTGTGGTGGGTGAACCAGGTCTGTCAGCAAGAGGGCTTTGCCGAAAACGCCGCCAAGCGCAAAATTCTCCGACCCTCTGCTCAGCAGCGGGTCACGGGTATCGTGGTCAACAGCGGACTGTCGGTTCCTCGGACCATGAGACGAACCTTCCGCGCCATCCTCCACAACTGTCGGACGAATGGACTCGCAAGTCAGGCCAGAGGTCGCAAAGACTTCCGTGCCTACTTACTTGGCTACGCGTCCTACATCCGAATGGTACAACCGCAACTCGGTGCCCAAGTTCTGGCGGAGGTCCGCAATTTACTCAAGAGCGGTGAACCACCGTCGACTTGACATCGCTGTTTAGGGGTCGACAGTGGGTGTTTGGGGTCGCTCCCGACGCAGCAATGCCAGTTCCTTGATCGATAGCTCTCCGCTTAGGAGCAGCACCGTCAGATAGACGATTCCCGCCAACCCGGCGCACAGGATGGTGCCGACTTTGCTACCGAGCAGTCCGGCGCTCCCAGCCACCGGCCAGAAGCGGCCCAGCACCATCACAATGCCCAAGGCGAGCCCAGTGCGTAGCAGAGTCAAGATGGGCAGCGACGATTGCAAGGTCTGCCACAGGTAGACAAGACCCACCAGCAGGCCACCACCCATTCCAACCAGCAGGCCCAAGGCCGCAGCCCGCAGCGGCTGTTCCCCAAGCTGTAGCGCGTGCGAAATGCTCAGATAGACCGAAAGCGCAGTCAGGCCCAGCGTCACCAAGCCAAGGACTGCTGTCTGCACTGTCCGTCCGAGTGAGTTGGTAATGGTGCCGACGATGCTAAACAGTGAAAAACAGACGTACGAACCGAGCAAGATCGCAAGCGCCGAGCCGCCCACCATGTATTCGGGCGGGAACAGCAAACGAAGCGTCGCCTGAGGACGAACCCCCAGCGCCGCGACCAACCCGAGCATGGCGATCAACGAATATCGCAGCGTTGCGGAAATGTAGCGCCGGGTACGTGCTCGATCGGCCTGCACCGCTGGAGCAGAGAGCAGCGGGAAGACGATAAACGTCACCGCCACAATCAACTGATAGGGCAGCCGCGCCACAGTCTGTGCCGCGCCATAGACACCGACCACCGCATCCACGGTGCGCTTGATTTCGGCAGAGGCTACGCCGGCAAGTGCCTCTGTATAGAGCCGTTTCAGCCACCAACCATCCACGAACATGAGCGCATTCAGTCCCAGGAGGTACAAGGCCAGCCAGGTACCAACGCCAAGCATCGTCTTGACGGGAATCGGCTCGCCATCGACCGGTTTGGGAAGTCCGACGAGCAGAACGGAAAATACCAGGATGACCGCAGCAGCGATGACCCAGCCACCAAATGCGGCCAGGGTGCTGTGCATTAGCGTTGCGAACAGCAGAACGAGCCCGGTACGCAACGTCGCAAAGGTGATGTCGAGCCCAGCCTGTTTGTGAAATTGCCTGGCACCGTTGGCCGCACCCACGAAAACTGCATAGAAGCTGTAGCCAAGGATGATCAGCGAACCAAGCTGAAGCTGCGGAATCAGCTCCACATCATGCTCGAAGTTCGCGATGACCGGAGCCAGTAGGAAAAACAGCGCCGATGCGCCACCACCGATGAGAAGGTTCATCCGCAACGCCGTTCTCTTGGCATGCTCGACGGCTGAGGTTCCGCGTGCTGCGAAGTACGCCACGGCCTGAATGGTCGCGGTAATCATCACGTTGTTCACCGTGGAGAGCCACGATGACACGAGCGTCCACACGCCATAGAGCGCGGAGTCGCCAAGCGCTCGTGGCAGCAGCAGTTGGAGCAGCAGCGCTGCGACCAAAAACCACAACTTGGCTAACGGGATGAACAGCGCCCCTCGACGTGCCGACTGACCCAGGTCATCTGCGTGGGCCGAAGCAGCAGTTTCAGGCGATGGGAGCTGAGAGGATGACGGCAGAATGCGATCGCTCATGGGTTCCGAAAGTTGGGTCTAGGGAGTGGCGACCAGCAGCTTACTCGCCGAGCATGCTGGCCGGTGCATCGACGTAATAGTGCAGCTCGACAGCACGCTTTTCACCGGGAGCGAGACGCAGTTTGTAGCTAACGATTCCGTCAGCGGCGCGCAACTCATAGCCAGGCGTCGCCTTGGCATCAAGCGAAACCTTGACGTCGTCGAGTTCCGATACCGGGATGTGCTCTTGCAGCTCGATCTCTTCGCTATTTGGTAGATAGCTCTCGAGCTCGAATCGATAACCATATCGATGACGACGACTGGTGCCGAGAATGCCGCGATCTCGCGAAATTTCTTCGAGTACCTTGCGCTTCACTCTGACGCGATCGACAAGACCAAAGCTCAGCTCGAAGCGCTCTCCAGCCGCCACTCGCGAAAGGTCATAGCGAGCGGAAAACTGACCTTTGCGAAAGACATCGATCGGACCAGCGAGTAATGGGTAGCCCGCCGTATTCACGAGATCAGCGACCCGAAACACAAACGGTTGCAGCTTCGGAATGGTGCGATAGGTCACTGTGCCGCGCAGATCAGCGCGGGCGATGCGAATACGCACGGGCGTGCCATCACCCGCGATGTCGGCAGTCGCAGGTGCGATGAACTGAACCGACAGACCCTGCTCAACGAGCTGCGGTCCCCCCGCTGACTTACCAGACGAGGGCGTGGTGCTCGACGTGGCAACCCCGTTGGCTGACTCTTGGTGAACCTGTTCCTCCACCCGACTCACCAGCAATCGCTTGGGCGGGGTCCGCTCGGTGGCAGTGATACGCAAAGGGATCAGCTCGGGCGGAGTGGCATTTTGGCGAGGCACCGCTGTGGAGACAATGATCTGGGCATCGCGCCAGTCCTCACCCGTGCGCTGGCTAAGGGTGGCGTAGCTGGTGAGCTCAACTCCGCCCCGGTCCCCGAGGCGAGCTTCATGCTCAGTCGAAAAACCAGCCCCTCCGACCAGATAAGTCAGCTCGACCTGAGCCTTGCGCTCACCGCTACCAGCGGGGCAGGCCACCAACACCTCAGCGGAAAACTGACGTCGGCCAGCCGCCGACTGGAGCCGCTGTCGCTTGCTGCTCAGCTCTTCGCGACGCTGCCGCAGCTCTCGACTCTTTTTCTCAAGCTGGGAAATGGCTGCGGAGTGTTCGAGCCGAAGCTTGAGTGGTGCCTCAACGGCAGACGTCCACGCCTTGGGAAGCTGAGTCGGAGTCGCAGGATTGCCGGGCGGATCCACGAGTTCGCGACCCAGCAGCGCCAGCGCGACATCTTCATAGCGAGTGGCTACCGCCTCGACCGCACGATCACGACTGCGCTGGTCGGCGATGAGCTGAAGCTCAACATCGATGCGCCGAATCTCCTCATCGAGATCCTCAAACTGCTTGGCAAAGGCGGTGCCTAGCACTTCGACCTCTGTTCGCACGCCGAGGATCTGTGCCCCGGCGAAATCGACGTGGGCCCGCACCGACTGCGCATCGGTCGCTGGGGGAATGCCCGCAAAGCGAGTCAACACCTTTTCACCGCAGTCGATCTGCGCCAATCGAGTCACCTGGGCGCGGTCGGGATAGACCACGACCTTGCTGATCCGTTCAGCCAGGGCCTCACTTGGCAGCAACAGACCCACCCCAAGAAGCGGCGTCGCGAGAGAACCAATCAAAGTCCGCGTCGTCCTCATGTGGCAAGCCTCCTAATACTGCGCCTGACCCAGCTTGTAGCCCTTGGGCCGCCGGAGCGTGTAGACAAACTTCGTGACCAGCTTGGCCCCTGGTGCGATCTGCGGACGCCACTCCATCGTGCCGGTCTTTTCGTCAAAGTTCGCCGGAGGCTCACTCCGAACGAGCTTGATCTCGACGTTTTTGTCGCCAATCAGCGGAACTTGGTCATAGATCCGAGTGGCAAGCGGTACGCGATAGGGATTCACAATCTCCGTCGTGACGACGTACTCACTGACCTCGTCTTTGCTAAAGACGCCCTTCTCTACCGTAGTGACCTGAACATTTCTCGCCGGACGGATGGCACGATCGAGTCCAAGGGGCAAAGAAATCACCTCACCAGGTGCCATCAGTTTGAGCTGAGCCACCCCGGCTGGGTCCGCCCCAACAAAGAGCTGTGCCTCACCAGCGGGCATCGGATCGGTGCCCTGGTTCTTGATGTCCGCCACCAAAAACGCCTCTGGTGCCAGGGCGGGCAGGATCTTTCGACTGACCTCAACCGGAAAGCTGCGAGAGAGCAGCGCGACTCGGCGGACACCGTGTCCACTCTTGACCGTGTCGGGTGCGAGCGATGGAAACACCATGTCATATCCGCCGGACGCCGAGGCAAGCAATGCCGTGCTCTGGGGAGGCGGCTGGTATCCCGGTGGAGGGGCCAGGCCAAAGCCAATGATCTCGGCCGAACGACGCATCTCTCCGGAGGAAGTCGACATACTGATGGGAGTGGAGCGCCGGCCCGTGGCCTTGGTCACCATCTGCAACTGCATCACTTGAGCCGTCGGAGCACCTGGAGGAGGAGGAGGCGGCGGCGGCGCTGGTTTTTCTTCGGCCAGCGCTTCGGGGGCATCGACCGCATCAGCCACGCCATCCCGGTCGTGTTCAGCTTTCTTATAGTCTTTGGCAGCGGCAACCGATTCATCGGCCGTCTGGTCGTCGCGTTGGTTCATGTCGAACGAAAGCGTGGCGGTGTTTCCGGTGGGGCCGCGCACCGGAAGACCAAGTCGCATCAGAAAACGACGCTGAAGCTGCTCCGTGGGATCAGCATCGATGGCCGGTGAAAGCGGTGGAACCCGAGGGGCCGGCGGAACGTATTCACGCTGAGGCTGTGGCGTCGGAATGAACCGCTCGCGTTCACCAAGCTTCCAAGTCAACAACTTGGGCAACTGGGTGGCTGTGGCAGGAATCGCGGTTGATAAGGTCAGTCTGGCGTCGGTCCAGTCCTCGCCGCTTTCTTGGCTAACGAGTCCGGCCAGCGAAACCTCGACACGATTTTGGCTGGGCTGAAGCTGTAGATCATAGGTCGGACGCCAGCGCGCCCCACTCACCATGTAACCGAGGTCGATGACGGCGTTGCCAGAGCCGGTCAAGGTCGCAATCACGCGGTAACCACCTCGTCTGAGCAGCCCGCCGAGCTTGTGCCCCTTATCGACCACTGTGCGTCGCTTGAGTTGGAGGACGCGCTGTCGCTCCTCCAGCTCTCGTGACTTCTGATGAAGCCGCTCATAGAGCTGACGGGTCCAGGCAAACACTGCGCCCCAGCCCGATGGGTTTAGTTTCGCGGGGGGAGCCTGACCCGGCACCGACCCCTGAGCGAGCCCACTCGCCGATGGCAACACTCGTCCGATCAGGCGAAGCTGGGCCGAATAGGCGCTTTGTTCGGCCTGGAATGCCGCAAGTTGATCATCGATGGATTCCAGTTCCGTTAGCAGCTTCTCGGCCTCTTGGGTCGGCAGCTTGACCTCACTGGCTTCTACAAAAGCAATCTCGACCCGCTGCACCGCTACCTCGTCGCCCCGTGCAGAAGCTACCTCGACCCGAATGCTGGTGGGGTCAACCCCTGAGGGCAGGATCGGCAACTCGACACGAGTGCCGGTGGCCCCACCCTTTAGCGGTACCTTGGCCGTGCGGGTGACTCGTGCACGGTCGCTGTATACCGTGACAGCAGACACGGGAGCGTCGATGGCCTGCGATGGGCTTGCCTGAAGCAGCGCCCCAGCCCCCAGTAAGAACAGTGACGAAGAGGTAAAACTTGGCATCCATCGACCTCGCGAGTGGCGAACTTGAACTACAGACTGACGGCGGCGTCTTTGCCTCGACCTAAAAAGAAGTACGCCGGAACCCCAAGGAGCACCAGACCCATGCCATACAGCGAAGAGCGGGGGTCGCCTTGAACGATGTAGACCACGAAGCACAGCGCGACCGCGATAAACAAGATCGTCGACACAGGATAAGCCAACGCTCGATACGGACGTTCGGCCTGAGGAAGCTGTCGGCGCAGCACAATCACGCAGGCTGCCGTGGCGGCGTTAAAGAGAAGCGAGGCAAACGTCGTGTAGGTCAAAAGGTCGTCGTATTTGCCGGTCATCGTCAGCACCGCCGACCACAGGCCGAGCATGATCAACGCCCAGCCCGGTGCTTTGTTACGGTTCAGCTTTCCGGCCTGGCGGAAAAACAACCCGTCTCCGGCCATCGCGAACAGCACGCGGGCACCACCGAGGATCATGCCGTTTATACAACCGAAGGTCGATACCAGGATCGCGGCGGCAATGAGCTGTCCACCGAGAGTTCCGAGCAGACTGCGAGCAGCCTCGGCAGCAATCCGGTTTTCAGGCACCAGCGCCATCTGTTCGAGGGGGAACAGGTACAAATAGCCCGCCGCAGCCACGACATAGGTCAACGTCGTAAGCAGCGTCCCACCGATGATGGCCTTGGGTAGGTTGCGCGCCGGGTCACGAACCTCTGCGGCGGCAAAGGTCACGGTGTTCCAGGCGTCGTAACAAAACAGTGCCTTGGAAGCAGCCACCCCAAGCGCCGCCAAGAAGCCAGCCTGCACCGCACCCGGTACATTCGGCACCGTCGTGCTCCACAGCGGTAAGTAGTGTGACGTGCTCCCTTTGCCGAGGATCAAAATCAGCGCGAGCAGGCCCCACAGCCCGACCAATTTGAGCCCGGTAAACAAGTTTTGAACTGCGGCTCCAGCAACCACGCCTCGGGTATTCACGTAGGTCAGCACTGCAATCACAATCAACGCCACCCCCTGCGCCGACGACAGTCCGACCGGACCATGGCTTCCTTGGTAGAACGTGAGCCACATTCGTTCTTCGCCAACCCAAGGTAGAAAGATGCCAAGGTATTTGGCGAAGGCGATGGCGACGGCGGCGATGAAACCAGACTGAATGACCAAAAACAGCGTCCAGCCGTACAGAAAGCCAGGAAGTCGGCCAAAGGCGCGACGGAGGTAGACATACTGGCCCCCGGCTTCAGGCATCATTGCGGCCAGCTCGGCGTAGCTGAACGCCCCCAGCAGCGTGAACACTCCCGCGAGTGCCCACAGCCCAATATAGATGCCGGGGGCAGAGATGTTCTTGGCCATGAGCGAGGGCGCAATGAAGATCCCCGACCCAATCATGCTGCCAACGAGAAGTGCCGCGGCATCGATGGCCCCTAGCTTGCGTTCGAGCTGTGACGAAGACATGTCCGCCGTGGGTAACATGGGGTAGGTATCGTCTCAACTTTTTGCTCGTCGCACTTCCCGACTTGGATGCGATACCCTTCATGCACATGGGCGATGCTGTTCCCAGTAGCGAACCACTACTTCGGCTTTCCAAGATCACCAAGGTCTATACACGGGGCGATCTGGAAGTCCCGGCGTTGCGCGGCCTCGATTTGACCATCGAGCGCGGCGAGTTCG
>CALLYL010000854.1 GCA_937859535.1 uncultured Myxococcales bacterium | reverse complement strand
TACGACGCCATCCCCTAGCTTGGACATCGACTCGGCACAGCCCTTGACTTCGATGCGCTCTTCTTCGGTGAGGTACGGGCTCTGGGCCAGATGGGTGAGTAGCTGGCTCGCTTTTGGGTAGTCCTTTTTATGCAGCGCAAGCGAAAGTTCGGCCCAGTCCGTTAGCTCATTGTCCATACCCAGCTCTCGGACCAGCTTGAGTGCGACTTCGAGATCCTCATAGCCCCGCTCATCTCGTTTGAGCGCGAAGCGATTGAAGCTGCGACTGAGGTGCCCTGCGGCGCGGAGTCCTTTGTGGTACGACTCACCGGTGATTTGAACGGACGCGTTGTTGGTCACTTGGAGCTGCTGGATGTTCTTTTCAGACATCTTGCGGAGTGTCTCTAAGTAGCCGGTGAGCTCTTCCTCCGCTGCGTAGTGTTTGGCACCGACCATGAACATCAGGCCCCGGGTCTGCTGCGCAAGGAGCTGTAGCTCTTGTGGCCACGCGGGCTGCGGTTCTGCCCGATCAAACTCGTAGTAGACCCAGTCGATGAGCGGCTTCTGTCGGCCCGTTACATAGATCAACATATCGAGCATTCCGACGAACAGATGCTCGGTCTGGGCATCGTACCATGTGGCAGGAAGTGGGCCTGCTTTCGCGGTCTGCCACAGCAGTGGATAGCGGTCTTCTTCTTCGCGAAACAGAATCGCTCCACTGCGGTAAATGGCCGATGCCAGCGACAGGAGCTGTTTGCTCTGTCCTAGCAGATCGGGCCGCTCCACTTGCAGTTCCGCAGAGACCTGATTGAGGATCTGGACGACCTCTGTGATCTGTGGTGGTGGGGGCGTCAGGGCACTCGCTCGCAACACCGTCTTCAGTCCTCGATAGGGCAAAACCAACAGAGAGGAGTTGAGCTGCTGATGGACTTCCTCTCGCTCTTCTTTGGCGCGCTCGGCGTCGGAGCGAGGAAGACAAGAGCGACAGCCGCTTAGGAATGTCGCACTTATCAACAATAGCAGAGTCGTTGCGACCGGGATGAGTCGTAGGCGCAGAGCTTGGATGAGCACCCATGCATCATGCACCGACAGAAGGGGTGTCGTCTATTGGCTCAATGTCTGCGGCGGCTGCGCGACTTGTGGTGAAAGCATCTGGCGCAGCCAGCGTTCCATGCGTGCGGGATAGCCTGGACCATAACCGCGATTGATGTGGGCAATGATACCACGATCATCTATCAAGAACGTGGTCGGGAAGCGGTCCTGTCCCCATCGCTTGGCGGCCTGTCCATCGCGGTCGAGTGCGAGCTTGGCCCCTCTCGGGAGCGGCTGCTTTTGAAAATGCGCGATGACCAGCTCGGCTGGCTGACTGACATCGACCACAATCAGCGTTACACGATCACCAAGAGGACGGAGCACTTCCTCTAGCGCGGTGGTCGATTTGAGGCACGGTCCGCACCAAGTCGCAAAAAAGTCGACGACCCAGATGTGACCGGAACGAGGAGAAATGCTGATCCGTGGGCCGAGCGTGGGGCCAAGATGAGCGGGGTCAAGTGTTGGCAGATCCAAAGCTGGCGCAAGCTCTCCGATGAGTGGTGCTGCGGTCGTCGGCACAGACAGACAGAGTAGGATTCCAGCCAGAACATTCCGTATCAGCGAGGAGACCGTACGCAGCATCAGCAGCAAGAATTACCGTACTACGCGATGTGGTC
The DNA here is from genome assembly GCA_937859535.1 of uncultured Myxococcales bacterium. Lineage (GTDB taxonomy): Bacteria > Myxococcota_A > Polyangia > Palsa-1104 > JAEUJZ01 > JAEUKA01. Next base: position 4,519 of record CALLYL010000854.1, on the reverse strand, counting down.
AATACGATCCAGCGTATTCAGCGTATTTGACTCGGCCTGGCTCTCCCTAACCGTTCGATGCGCGGTGCTGGGCCGCGTCCTTGAGTTGTTCGATGAACGCAGGAATCCGCACGTGAAAGTCCATCTCCATCGCCCATGCCATGAGCAGCAGGATGAGCCCAAGTGCGAGCGCGAACAGCCATCCCGCCACGGAACACTTCTGATTCGGGTCGATCTTCACGATGGCACGATGCCCGATCCACGACGCGATGATCACGCCAATTTGGGACAAGGCCAGACCTTTAAGGAGTGCAACATCGCTATGGCCGAGGACTCTCTGTAGCGTGTCCAGCAACTCACCATGTAGAAGTGCCTGCTCGCTTTGCTCAATCGCGGCATCAATGTGCGGAAGGATTCCCCGCTGCCTGACCAGCATCCAATAGAGCGCATAGACGAACGCTCCTTGAATCGCAAAGGCTGCGGGAGATCCTCCTAGATCCCAGCGGATTCGGGAATCCAAACGCGAGCCTTGCCAGGACAGAATTGCTGACGGTGTCACAAACGCTAGCGCGATCAAGATGGCCCAAGAGGCGTGTCCGCTACGCTGAACGTATAGACAGGATGCAAAGGGAATCACAACGGCGGCCCCAAGCATCAGTAGCGCAGGTTGACTGTCCCCCGCTTCGACCATGGAGTCGCGTCTGTCCTCTTTGCGATGACGAGGATTTGTCGCCAGTGCCCGGAACCAGACGCCCAGCAGCGGCAGACCGTATACATAGGCCGCAAGCAGCATGACCAAATAGGGCATCGTCTGCGCGTGGCGCAGTCGGATCAGCAGCTCTGTTGCCGTCTCCGCAGTGGCCGTGGGGTGCTTGGGATCTGGGAAGACAGACTGTATGCCGGTCACGACTGCAATCAGCGCAAAGAACATTGGCAGCGTGGTCCAAAACACTGTGGGTCGACAGCCCAGGGCGTTGCCAGGGGCTCCTACTACCGTCACCGCAACGGCGAGATAGAATCCGATGGTGAGGGTTTCCCTCGCACTCCCGATTGCGGCCAAGATGAGATGAGGTCGGATTCCTAGGATGGTCTGTTTTAGATCATTCCCAATCAGTACCGGGAGGGCCACCGCTGCAATGAGGAGTATCATCATTGCAAGCCCAATCGAACCACTAACAGCCTCGGGATCAGACTTAACCGGAGGGGAGGGTGGAGTTTCGACTGCTTGGGATTCTACTGGCGTTCGTGGGTCCGACTGTCGCTTGGCCAAGACCGAAAGAAGGCGTGCTCTTACCAATTCGGGTGCAGCACGTTTGTTCTCAGCCTTCGTTGCGCCACTGCGATCACCCTCTTCGGATTCATCGCCATTGACAGCGTCGTCATCGTCTGAAGCATCATCATCCGAATCGTCGTCCGAATCGTCATCATCCAACTCATCGTCCGAATCGTCATCATCCAACTCATCGTCCGAATCGTCATCGTCCACCTGAACGGACTCTTCATGCAGGCTAGTGATACCTTCGTTGCTCGCAACGACTTTCTTGTCCGGATCTGGGGGAACGATCGCAGTGGCGAATGTCAACGGTGTCTGCGCTGGCCCATCCGGAGCATGTGTCTCCAGTTGCGATGTTCTTGCCGAAGAATATTCCACCGGAGTCGCAAGGTGCAGCTCGGATGGAACCGTGGTACGGGGGGGCGGAGAAGGAGTCGGGGAGGTGAGTCCGCAAGTTGCCATCAGTACGGCAGTTTGCTCAGGACGGAGGTCGGTGAACTGCACCTCGGCTTCGCCAACCTGCAGTGTGAGGGTTGCAGTGAATAGCTCACTCCGTAGTTGATAGCTTCGTAGATCTTTGCGTCTCCATACAGTAGTCGGACCGGCGCGCAGCAGATCATCGACCACAAATACCAATGCATCACGGGTCGCTGCTAGGAGTCCACGTTGCGAGAGGATGTTACCTGGCACTTGGTGACGAGCTTCTAGCCATTCAAGGACGGCACCGCCTGCCGCAGACTCGGCCGCTGCCAGCAACTGCTTTTCGTTGATCATATGTACTCCTACCGTCCACCTGCATCCAATCGATCATGGTACTCGCAGCGAGCTAGCTCTGTCTGCTGAAACCGTCGCGACGAAGGCTGTGCTCGATGCAAAGTGCTAGGGCTGCCTGTAGGCTATCGGGGCGGGCGATTCCTTTTCCCGCGATATCATGAGCAGTTCCGTGATCGGGAGAGGTTCGAACCACCCGCAGACCAAGGGTGACATTTACGGTGTGATCGAAGTCGAGCAGCTTGATCGGAATCAGACCTTGATCGTGATACATCGCCACCACTGCTGAAGGTCGAGACTGACCGGTGGGGGGATACAGCGCATGACGAAATGCGACATCAGGGACGAGCGGACCCACAATGGACAGTCCGGGCAGCGCCGTCAGGTCTGGATGGCACCGGGCTGCTGCGATGGCGGGCGTGATGAGACGCGATTCTTCATCCCCGAAGTGTCCTGATTCTCCCGCATGGGGATTGAGTCCCAAGACCTGGAGGTGTGGATTGGCTTCGGCAAAGTCTTGATGCAGCGCAAGCGCCGTGGTGGTCAGGGTCTGACGGATGCCCGATACAGAGAGAGCCAAAGGAACCTCAGCGAGTGCGATATGAACCGTACACAGCGCAACGCGCAGCCTGGGTCCAGCGAGCATCATTACTACGCCCTGCCGGGGCGCGAGGAGATGCTCAGCCAGCAGCTCTGTGTGACCAGGAAATGCGAGGCCAGCTTCTTTCGCTGACGCTTTGTGAATCGGCCCCGTACACAGTCCTTGAATTCTACCTGCGACCGCATCGGCGATTGCTTTTTGCAAATAAGATACCTGTGCCGCACCACTTTTGCTGTTGGGCTGACCAGGTGTGATCTCTGCGGAGGAGAGGTTGGTGATTGGGAGCACGTGCAGCCGTTCGCGGAGCGAGCGCCATTCAATCTGCTGACCGAGCTTTACGGCGGTTCTGTCGAGGACCGCAGGGTCTCCATAGAGCGTCAGTAGGTCGAGCGTGTGCGGCTCGTTTCGCAGCGATAGCAGGGTCTTTAGCCAAAGCTCGGGACCAATGCCACATGGATCACCCAGAGTCAGACCAATGCGCGTCATGTCGCCGCTACGATATCAGCGCTCGACCGGAGTGAAGACAAAATTGTAGGTTGGCAGGCCGAGTGGATGGGTGAAGTGGGCATTGCCGATACGATCAAATGGCGCGGAATCGAATCGGCATCGTTTGAAATCCGTTCACCAGACTCGAGTGCATGCGGATAGGATCTCCGGTGAGAGCGATGTCATCCAACCGACTGATGATCTCATCGAACATACAGCGTGCCTCGACCCGGGCCAGCGTCGCGCCCAAGCAAAAATGTGGACCCACTCCAAATGCCAAGTGAGGGTTCGGACTTCGGGCAACGTCAAAGCGCTCTGGATCCGCAAACACTCGCTCATCACGGTTTGCAGAAGCATGGACCAGAATGACACGGTCTCCTTCGCGAATGAGCTTGCCGTGAAGCTCTATGTCCCGGTTGGCAGTTCTCCGAAACTCCGTGACAGGCGAGATGTAGCGAAGCATTTCTTCCACGGCAGAGTGCAGCAGGGAGGGATCTTGGCGTAGCTTGGTCAGCTCGCCGGGGTTCTGTAGCAGGGATAGCATTCCACCAGCGATCAAGTTGCGAGTGGTTTCATTTCCAGCGACCACCAACAACATGAAGAAGGCACCGAACTCGGCCTGAGTAAGTAGCTCGCCGTTGACTTCTGCACATAGGAGTTGACTGACCATATCATCGCCAGGCTGGTCCCGACGCTTGTCGGCAAGCTGGTTTGCGTACATATACATGTGCATCGCGGCAGAGAATCCCTGCTCGGTATTCCCTTGGTTCATCATCGTGTTGGTGAGCGTGACCAGATGTTCCCAGTCTGCTTCAGGAATCCCAAGCAGCATGAAGATGACCTGCATCGGAACTTGACTTGCCACATCGCGGACGAAGTCACATTCCTCGCGTGTGGCAATCGAGTCGATCACTTTTTTGCACAGCGCCCGCACCTGGGGTTCCAGTCGTTCGACCATCCGAGAAGCAAACGAACGTGTGATCAGGCGTCGGTATCGGGTATGTCCCGGCGGATCCATGTTGATTAGCATCAAGCGACTGATTTCCAGACGCTCGGGCGGTTCATTTAGCAGGTTGGTACCCCCTCGGAATGAGGAGTAGGAACCCGTGTCAATGAGTGCGCTGTGCACATCAGCATGTCGCGTCAGTAGCCAATAGCCTGGGTCTTCTGAGCCGGCACAGGCGGACCGCTGAAACGAAGCTGGGTCGGTGTCACGCAGTGTGCGGTACGCAGCATGAGGAACTTCACGTTGGTGAACCGATGGATCAAGCAGGTCAAGAGATGTGGTGGTCGATTCAGAAGAGATTCCCATGTTGAGAGTATTACACGGAGAACTGTCTCCTTGAGTGTGTCCTTGTATCCCTGGATTTAGACTGAGGAATTCGGAAATCCGAGATGAAGGCGAGCAC
>CALLYL010000853.1 GCA_937859535.1 uncultured Myxococcales bacterium | reverse complement strand
GCCTAGCTTCGATAGCGTGTGAAATGGGGTGCGTTGTCCTCGTCGATAGACCTGAACCGGCCCGTCATCCGCAGCAGTGGCAATAAACTCTGCCGATGGAGAAAGGGACACTTCGCCTTTGCGGGGTCCTTCATCGACGAGTGGCATCGATCGAAGCATGGCCCGCAAGGCCACAAACAGTCCTTCCTGGGCTTGCGGGACTGGAATTTCAGCCTCGGAGGACCGCGGAACCGTGGCTCGCAGTGCGGTTTTCAACGCAAGCCGTTCACTGCCGGGAAGCTGTGACAAGTTGATGGCGCGCATGCCAAGCTCCGACTGCTCGGCTGTTTCACGCAATCGTCGCTGCTCATCGGCGTTTTGGTACTGCCAGGTCAGCAGCAGTGCGAGTAGCGGTAGCAGCAGCAGTCCAACCATGACCCCCCGTCGGGTCCGGAGCCGACTGCGGCTATGACGCTGTGATTCGATGAGAAAGCGCTGTGCACGCTCGGTCAAAAGCTGTGGCTCAATGGTCAGTAGCTCGACGTCGAGTAACCGTCGTTCGTTCCACAATTGATCTGGACTGTGTCCAAACTGTTCCCACTCCGCTGCCGATTGAGAGAGCCGCTCGATCACCAGCCTCCGCTCTCCTTCACCATCGATCCACCGTCGCAGCTCAGCCCAGCCTTTGATCAGCGCTTCGTGGGCTAGCTCGTACGCTGTCTCACCACCGACTTCACGAGCCAGCAGCAAGCGACCGCGCACCAAGGCTTCCAGCGCCATTGGCTCGGCGGGATCGCTGGTTCGCAGCTCCGCCAGGGTTCGGGTCGCCCGCACTCCCTCCGCCGTGAGCAGACGCAGTAGCAGTCGCCGGGCCGCCACTCGCTCGGTGGGGAGTAGCGCCCGCATGACTTGATCGGCATGCCGCGCCAGAGCACCACCGACGCCACCGATCGCCGCCAGTGCTGCTTCACTGATCAGGCCCGAGGCGGTATCGCGGGCTTCCCAAAGCTCGGCGAGCGCGAACTGGAGTAGCGGCAGACCTCCGTCGGTGTGGAGCGTTGAGCGGAGCAATTCATCGACCAGCTTGAGCGATTCGAAATGGACTCCAAACTGCGCGGCGGGCTCGGTGATTGCCTGGCGCAAACCGTCTGCTGACAGCGGGCGAACAATATACAGACGGGAGGAAAAGTCATGTTCAAGGCCGGGCAGGGCGGCGAGCCGCGTCAGAAAATCCCCTCGCGCAGTCAGTAGTACCCGCAAACCTGGGGCTCGAACGGTGAGCAGTCCGAGCCACTCCGAGAGCAGCTCAGCCTCGAACGGTTGACTCTGAGTGATGAGCTCTTCGAGCTGATCCATCAGGAGGATCAGCCCTCCGGATTCTCCAGGATGCCGCTGTACCAGTCGCGCCAGCTCTTGCGGGTCGTTGCGCAGCAGCGAGTAAAGTTCCGCTGCTGGGCGCTTTACAGCAGACGACAAGGCATCGCACAGTGCACGACCCGGGGTGTGCCCCGGTAGCAGTTCGACGAGCTGATATTCTCGCTGATCGCTGAGCGCTCCACCGAGGACCGCTGACGCAACACCGGCTCGACATAGCGATGATTTCCCGACACCTGAGTCCCCCGCGAGCAGCAGCAGTGGCTGACTGCGCAGCCGGACAATGAGTTCCGTGACTTCGCTGGTCCTTCCGAAAAAGACTCCGCTATCGCTGGTGTCAAATGGACGGAGTCCCAGGAATGGATTGTCACTGCGACGGACCTTCGGTGTGTCACCGAGGCGCTCGAGAGCATGACACAGCTCATCAACAGACGAAAAGCGAGCCGCCGGACTGGGCAATAGACAGCGATCGATGATTTCAGCAAGCCGAACATCAAGGTTGGGGGCGAACGAGTGGACTGGTGCCGGTGTTTCGCTCACGACTTTGAGTTCCAGCGCGAGCAGGCTATCGGCGAGGTGTGGTGGCTGTCCCGTCGCTAATTCATAGAGCACGGCCCCCAGCGAATACAAATCGGAGCGAGCAGTCGCGGACTCACCTTGCCAGACCTCGGGGGCCATATAAAGAGGAGTCCCAAGAACCGCTCCCGCCTGGGTCAGCGCTTTGCGATCGGAAGGAACGGGATCCTGACTTCTGTGATTGCTGCGAAGCGTCTGCTCAAGCGCGATTTGCTCGGTTTGGACAGCGTCGCCACCGAGCATTTCTGAGCCTAGATCCTGGTTTGGAGCGGCTGCGGACCCTACGTGTCCTGCTGGTGAGAAACCATCGCTGGATTCCGCAGAGGCTGTCACTGCCAGCGGAGGTTGCTGAATGTTGGACTGGGTCTGAATTTCTGAGACAGCGGGGAGAGGTCGCTCGCTGAGCTTGGCCAGTCCAAAATCGAGCAACTTGACGGTTCCATCATCGGTGACGATTGCATTGTGCGGTTTGATATCGCGGTGCAAAACGCCACGCTGGTGAGCTGCCGCCAGGCCTCGAGCGAGACCGAGGCCCAGTTCGGCCACTTTCGCTCCCTCAAGTGGTCGTGGCAACCGATCGAGGCTCAGGCCACGCACAAACTCCGAGACGAGAAACGGTTGACCAAGGACTTCGCCGACTCGGTAAATGCCCACGACGTTGCCGTGGGAAAGTCGTGCGATGGCACGGGCCTCAATCAAGAATCGTTGTCGTGCGGCGGCATCTTTGTGGAGCGACAACAAAAACTTGAGAGCCACCGGACGGTCAAGCAAGGTGTCGTGGGCGAGGTAGACGCAGCCCATGGCACCTTGGCCAAGCGCCCGTACCAGGCGGTATTCCTCGACCGGTGGCAGCTTGTCTAGCTCGGCATCGACGACTCGCCCGGCAATGAGCGCCGCGAGAAGATCGGTTGTTAATACGGCCCTATATGTCACCGTCAAACCACTGCCGAGCTGTGCTCAGGCTAGCACAGGGGCAGCTCGACGGAACGTAAGCTTTACTCGCGAATTTTCGTCGAGAGGGCAAGATTAAGAAAAAGCCCTGAATTGGGGAAGGAGACTGGCCATATGAGTAGGTCCGCTAAGGGTCTGATTGCCGTGCTCTGCGGCGTTCTGCTTTGGACATCGGGCGGCGTCGGTTCTGTTGCTGAAGCCTCGGTGCTGACCAAGCTCACGCTGTCGGACATGACGGGCCGAGCAGAGCAGGTGCTGGTCGGGCGTGTCGAGCGAGTCGATTCCAAGTTTGCCGCAGGGTACGACGGACTCATCATCACCGAAGTGCAGATCCGTTGTCATCGCAGCATTCGGGGGGCCAAAGAGGGGACTCTCATCACGGTTCGGCACTTGGGTGGTGCCGTCGGGGAACTGGGCCAGAAAGTGTTTGGCGAGGCCTCCTATCAGGTCGGTGAGGAAGTGGTGCTCTTGGCGGAGCTGCGCGAGGGAGCGCTCTATTCGGTGGGCATGGCACAGGGCAAGCTTCACATTGATCGCTCGACAGGAACGCCACGAGTGCAGGTGGATTTGGGCGGTGCCGAGCTGGTTGCGCCAACTGGTTCCGATGCGGTTCCTACAGCGCAGGGAGTGCCGCTGGAAACGCTGATCAGTCAACTAAATGATCTGGTACGGCGCATTCCTTCCCCGTCGGAGCGTGCGAAGTCAGGACAGAAACCATGAGGTCTATCACAGCCCTTTGGTCTGTTGCTTTTGCTGGCGTATTCTCTCTTTGCGTAGCGCCTTCCTTCGGGTTTGTCCGTTCACGAACTGCGGACTCGTGTAATCCGATCTTCTGGAGGCAGAGTTGTGTCTACATCCAGCCCGACAGTGCCTTCGTTCCCGATATGGCTGGAGCTGACGTCGAGCGGATCATTCAGAAATCGGTGACCAACTGGACGGCGCGTACCACCGGATCGTTTTTCAAGCTGAACTATCTGCCAGCTTCTGATCCGAAATCCGTGACGTACAAAGATCATTTGTCGGTGGTGGTGTTCCGATCCGGAACCAAGTTTTGTCGTCCGGCAAGCGATGGTTCAATGCAGGTTTGTTACGACCCGTCGGCAGCAGCCGTTACCACCGTATCCTACATCAACAAAAAGGGCGATCCGGATGACGGCCTGATTGTCGATGCCGACATTGAATTCAACGCGGTCAACAATCAGTTTGTCGAGATTGGGAAGAGCCTGCCTGCATCGGATGGCCGGAATCAGACCGATCTGGAAAACACGCTGACCCATGAGCTGGGACATCTGATGGGACTCGATCACACGTGTCGTTTGAGTGCTGATCCGGCGTGCCTCACCGACGATCAGGGACAGCCACGACAGACCTGCGATGCGATCGACAGAGGACGACTCCTGAACCCAGCGTATCAAACGATCTATGTCACTTCGATGTTTGCGATTGCACCGCAAAAGGACATCGAAAAGCGGACTCCCAAGGCCGATGACATCAACGGAGTCGCTGCCGTATCACCGATTGCAAATGATCCCAAAGTCTGCGAACAGCCGTCGACCGTGGCAACGGGATGTAAGTGCGACATGGGGAATACTGGGCAACCTCCGATGACGGCTCTGTTCACAATGGGAATCGCTCTCCTAGCGACGCTGCGCAGACGTCGCCAGCCATCCTAACGCTTCGTGGCGGCATCCGGCCATGCTGTGCTCGTCCCTACTGAGCCAACCAGAACAGCACGATCGCCATGCGCTTGGTTTCGAGTGTGTTGCCGACATAACGGATGGCGCTGTGAATGAGATCGGCGCGATACATCACCAGACGATTGAAGCGATAGTCGACCCTCAGGTCTTCGATGAAGCTACCCGGCGGCACAAAGCGAGTCCCCAGCGCTGCCTGCAAGTTCGCGTGCGGTGGTGGGACGAAATTGCCGCCGAGCTGTCCGCCCGATAGACGCTGACGATAGAACGCGGTGCCACAGTCGGGCGGCACATCCGGAGTCAGATAGATCACGGCAGCAAAACGACAGTTCGGGCGCGAGTCAGTATGAGGCCTGGCATCGGCTTCATCGGCACCCACAAGCTGCACACAGTTATGGTTCAGCGTCAGGCCGGGCGCAGTCGGATTCTGCCACAGCCGTTTGCACCCGGTCTGCTGCTTGACCCAAGCTTCGATTGGTTCCAACTCCTCGGGAAGCAGCGCTGGAATGGCTCGCATTCCTGGCCAGCCTTCATCGCGGTACGGAAATCCGTAGGTCCAGTCCGTCTTGGCCAAACAACGCTCGCGGACCTCCTTTGCATTGGGAAGCACGTTATCGAAAATCCAGAGATCGCGTCCCTCGACCGGCTTGCGGTATGGGAGTGTGGGCATCCGAAACGGAGCCTTCATATTAGTCATATGAAAATACTCTTATTTGCCCCGGAAGCTGCTACGGTGCTCCACAGGCCAGCCATTCTGCCAGCTTGGTGCGGTCTTCCTCCGATGGATCATCCGGCCCGGGCGGCATCGAGTCATTGCCCGCAGCGGAGCGAACGAAGATGCGAGCGCGGTGTCGTTGGATCTGCTCAACGCTGTCGAAGATGAACTCTCCCGGAGCGCCGCGACGATCGATGGATTGGGAGCCATGGCAGCTCTGACAATGGCTGCCCATAAACGATGCACCGAAGTTTCCATAGCGCAGCGTGGTTCCTTGCGGCGGACATGGATAGGAATCCAGCTCGCTGTAAAACAGGCCACAGGCAGAGACGCCCAGCAAACAGAGGAGCGCAACGACTGGGAAGCGGAACAGAGTCGCCATGGGAGTCCTTTCAGAACAGGCGGAAGGTGCCACCAGCCGAGATGCCAGCAAAGCCGTAGACAGAGGGGCCTGAGGAGTACGTTAGATAGCTTACGGCTGCCTCTGGTCCGACGGTCAGTTCGTACTTGGGTTGGCGATACGCCACGAAGTCCCAACCGATGCCAACCTGGACTCCGGCGCGATGGCGGATGCCCGTACCGATTCCCAACAGTGCACCACCAGGTTGCTCGGCAACGGACGCGAGAGACTCTTCATGTTGATGGATGAAGGCGACGCTGAGTCTGCCGTACGACTTTTCGGTGAGATAGCCCCCACCGCATAACCCAACAAGGATTGCGGTGAGCTGACGTTGATCGATGCGACCGTAGCCCAGTCGACCCTGCACAAACACGGCAATCGCTCGGTAGAGTCGCAAGCCCAGGGTCAAGCTTCCGACGCCAAGCGGGTCGCCACGCCACCCTGTGCCTCCTGCGGACAGACCCACCGCCACAAGGAGTTGGGCACGCGGCTTGGCAGCGACGGACTCAGGCGCAATCAC
>CALLYL010000852.1 GCA_937859535.1 uncultured Myxococcales bacterium | reverse complement strand
GACCTCGCAGCCTACTACCAGAATTATATCAACATCGGACAGCGCGAGTGTCAGCTCGGTTTTGGTCTTAACATGTCGAACATTGGTTCGAAGATCAACTTCGGTGGCACCGACGAGTCGGAGTTCATCCCCGCCAACCTGCGTCTCGGTGCGTCGCTGATGATACCGCTCGACGAGTACAACCGCATCACCATCGCCGCCGACGCCAACAAGCCCGGAGGAGAAACTCTGTCGAGCGATCCCTTCCCGATCCAACTACCTACCGTCGCAGGAAAGCTACAGCCGATCATTTACTGGAACCCCGTGGTTGGTGCGCAGAGCTATCGGATCTATCGATCTCCCAAAGCCAACGATCCTGCGGGAAAAGAGCTGTTGCTCGGAACGGTCTTGGCAACTGCCTCTCCACTGCGCTTTGTTGATGACGGAACGGTCACGCCTGTTGGCGGGGCTCCGCTACCTCTTGGCTCAACCGGAGCATGGCGTCAAATTGCCTCGTTGGGAACGGCGCGGGTTGCACCGGGTGTGGCCGTGGCCCAAGATCCAACCGATGCGACCAAGTGGTACGTCTACGCAGTGGGTGGAAACAGCGGGACCATCGCGACCCCAACCGCGCTCGGAAGCATTGAGTTCCTACCTGTGACCGTGGGAGCGAACGGAACCACCCAGACCTTCACCACCTGGACCGCCGCAACTTTTGGGCTAAGCAAGCCGCGCTGGGCGCTGTCCGCATTGACCGCAACCTCGGCGACCAACAGCGTGGTGACGGTCCCAACCGATACGTATCTGTTTGCGGCCTCGGGCTCGACCACGGCGATTACGAATCTCGATGGAACGATTGATGTGGCCAAGGTGGCAGCAGGGGGGCAATTCGCAGCAGCCTTTGTCGATGCACGGACTGCGGGAACCGGAATCAAACGCCCTGGATACGGCGGTGCACTGGTAAACAACCAGATGATGGCCTTTGGTGGTTTCGCGGCAGGCGCGGCCACCAACAACTCGGACAGCTCAACCTTGTCGAGCGCGACGCAGCTTGGAAACTTTAATGCGCTAGGTACTGGCGTCCTCAAGTTCCCGCGAGCGCTTCAGGGAACAGCGATCGAGAGTGCCTTTATCTATCAACTCGGTGGCGCCAACGCGGGTCCGAATACCGCGCAGAACACCACCGAACAGACCATCTGGTAACGCTACAGGAGACTCCCATGAACACTCCCTTTCTGCGCTCCCTGCTGGTCTGTGCCAGCATTGCGTCTGCTGGACTTTGCTCCACCGCATCTGCGGATCGTGGCATGGACAGCACAATGGCTCAGCCTCCTTCGGACCGAGGTGCGCCAGTCATCGGTATCAAGCTGCAACTGCTGCTGCCGCAAGCCTTTTCTCCACTGCATACCAACGTCTTGGCAGAGCTGGAAGCGGGTTATCTGCTCCCGTTCGGACGCCGAGTCTTGGGAATCACCGGTTCGTTCGCGTTTTCGATACCCTCCACAAACGGAACAGGACTTGTGGACTCGCGTGTACCGGGTGGTACCTACAACTATTCTTCGACGGAGCAACACTATCTGATCGGGCTCACGGTGTGGGCCAACATGCCGCTCGGCAGAGTGGTTCCGTACATCGGTATCGGTCCGCGAATCTACGCAGTACGGACGCTATCCAGCGGTGATGCCGGAGGCGCTGCCATCCTGGAAACGCTGGAGACTTCCACGCAGGTGGGTGTCGGCGTTCCGGTCGGCGTCAACGTCATGCTGGGACCGGGCAGAGTCTTCGGTGAGTTCCAGCTCCTATGGGCTGGCATCAACCAAAAGTCCACCGGAGAGGGCTCGATTGGCTCGCTAACAATCGGTGCCGGATATCGCTTCGTTCTGTAGCTTGGGAGGGCTCGTCCTTCTCCTCTTGCGCTCCTGCGACTACAATCTTACGGTGCGACAAACGTCTGTCCACCTGCTGCGCACTTCGTCTGAACATCCACCTGCGTCATGATTCCTGACTGCGCGAAGTACCACTGTGTCAGGGTGTCGGCACCACCGAGGTCTTGATTGCATCCAACGAGCAGATGGAGCATCTCCTTCGATGATACCGACTCGATGGCTGGTCATCTTTGTGCCTCTGTTTGCGAGCGTTCGGCTCCCTTGCCGAATGCCTCCACAGGAAACCATCCTCGCGGTTTCACCGGTCAGGAGGCGTTCCGACAGCTCCCTTATGGCCTCTCGATCGATGCACCACACCTCGTGTCCCATCTGGTACACCTGTCTGAACAATGTGGTACCCATGCTTCTGTCGCCCATGATCTTTGGAGCGATGCTTCTGACGGAGCATCTCGACAGTGGAGCACTGGATCGGCCTTGGCTTGATCCGCGATGGATGACAAGACGCTCGATGGCACATCCAGCCTAAGCCTAAGGAACGGGTTCTGGGTTGTAAATAGCTCCGCGAGATCAGCTCTCTGTCATTGGCGAACGCCGTGCACCAACCCGTGACAGAGCGGCAAGACCGGCTCCTCACACCGTGTCAGGACTCTCAGCAGGAGTCCCACGGGGCTTGCTATAAAACTGCTCATACCGACCGAGTAGGAGCTGCTGCACCTGTGACGGCCACCAGTTCGCATTCCCTCGGGGTGTTAGATAGCCTGCTTCACCGAGTAGTTTGGCGAGCTGCGGATAGCTTGGCCTTGAGCCTGTTCGCTGAATCAGGGACTCGCAGTATTTCCGAGGAGTCAGAATCGTCGTCTCCTTCGTGCTTGCCATCAGTTGATAGACGTTCGACTCTGTGAACTTGCGCCCCTTAAACGGAAGGTATCCCAGCTCGTTGAGAATGTTCGCGATTCCTTGGTAGGTTGTCCCCCGATCGCGCAGTTCGTGCATCTTTAGCTTCACTTCTTCATCGCTGTGTGGACGCTGATTGATCGGCTTGCAGACATGCCAGCCCTTCCGAATGCTGAGGTTGTAAATCACAGACACGGTCCATGATGCTCCCTGCGGAGAGGGAATCCGCTCGGCGTTACACTGTGTCGCGATCTTCTGGTAGCTGATCCTCGCTTCGATCATCGACTTGATCCGAGCCAGAATGATCTGCTCCTCGGGGTCATCCACAAGAATGCGATAGCGAGGATTCTCTGGCGAAGGGACTGCCTTGCTTCCATAGGGAGCCTTCCCAAAGTGATACCCATTCCCACGGATGTGTCCGATCGCCTCCTTCACCCGCTCCCCGCACGACTCCCTTTCCATCTGCGCAAACACAAGGAGAATACTCACCAGCGCCCGCCCAAGCGCAGAGTCGAGACGTATCGCCTCCCGAATCGCAACCAACTCCTTCGTTCCATCCGCAAAGTGCGTTTCATACAGCTCACAGAAGTGCTTGATCGAACGACTCAGCCGATCAAACGCCTGCATGTCGGTACTCACGCGGACGTATCCCACAGCCGTCCGACTCCGAGCAACTTGTCCGCCAGGGACATTATTCCGACCAAGGTGATTTCGCATTTTCACGGCTCCTTCCGCATGCGCCAAGGTGCGCTGCAGAAGGACATGCTTAAACCCCGTTTACATCCCCAGCGGCAATCGCTCTGGGGTCGGCACCGCTGCCATACGTGGTGGACGTACCAAACACAGCGGCTCCCGTAGCGAGTCGAACGGAGATGTCATTGCTGGCGCTGTTGACGGTAGCGACGTCAAGGTTGCCGTCCTTGTTAAAGTCAGCGACAGCGACTCCGTAGGTCGAACTGCCGGCGGTCAGCGCATTGGCCGTCATGAACGTTCCGTCTCCACCACCGATTCGGAAGACCACCGATTGGTTGGCATTGCCGCTGTTGGCAGAAACCAGATCAACCTTGCCATCTTTGTTCATGTCCACGGCCAGCACTTGGCGAGGGAAGGTTCCCATCATCACGGAAGTGGGAACAGAGTATTGAAGTCCGTTCGTCAAAAACGAGATCAGATCAGCGCGGTCTGCTGACTTGCCATCGGGATTGGTCACCACAATGGGAACCTGTCCGCAGGTCGCTACTTTGAGAGGGCTCTTGCACTGAATGGTCGTCGAAGAGATCACCGTCACATCTTGGGCTGGAACTCCAGCAATGGTCACGGTAGCGCCGGTTTGAAAGCCGGTTCCGGTCAGCGTGATCGTGGTTCCTCCCGAATTCTTCATCTGCTTTGGGAGTGCATCCGTCACCGACAGCGTTTCCACGACCGGCGGTTGCTGCATATCTCCCCCTGTGCTGCCAGGATCACAGCGCGTCGTGAGAGTGGCAGTGAGCAAAGCGGCTGAAATCCATACAAGTCGGTTGCGTACCTTCATATAAGTGTCTCCTGCGGTGATGGAATGAATGCCTGAACAGCTACGTAATCGCATAGAACCCGTGCTCGATTTGGAGCCGTAGGACCGACGAGATCGTACCATGGAGGTGCGGATCGGATATCTTGGTTTCCAGTGCTTCCAGTTGCTGTGCTGATTGACAGACCAGGCAAAGAGGAACAACCGATGACAGAGCGAGACCCCCGGCCTCAGTGGACGATTGATCGAGAGCATGACGCGCTGCTCATCATCGACCTGCAGCCCGACTTTATGCCAGGAGGCCCATTGGCGGTGACGGATGGTGACCAGATAGTGGCTGGCATCGCGGCACTTCTGTCGCGCTTTTCGCTGGTAGTCGCTACCCAGGACTGGCATCCCCCATCGCACATCAGCTTCGCCACGCAGCATGGTAAGCCTCCGTATTCGACCATCCCCCTTTACGGTGGCGAGCAGACCTTGTGGCCGGAGCACTGTGTGCAGGGGACCAAAGGGGCGGCACTGCATCAGGCACTTCCGCAGGACAGAATCGGACTGATTCTGCGCAAAGGAGCCCATTCCCACATCGATTCCTACAGCGCCTTTCGGGAGAACTTAGGACCGGATGGCCAGCGTCAGACCACAGGTCTTGGTGCACTCCTTTGCGCACGCGGAGTGCGGCGGATCTTTGTCTGTGGATTGGCTCGTGATTTTTGTGTGGGCTGGTCAGCGATTGACGCAACAGCAGAAGGCTTCCAGGCAGTGGTCTTGGATGACCTGACCCGTGCAGTGTTTCCTGACCGAGCCGCAGAAACAGACGAGATTTTCGCGAAAGCCGCTGTCGTACACGGACCGAGCAGCCAACTGGTTGGGGGGACGCTGTGAGCGCAGAGACTCTATCGATCGATGTTTATCAGTTGACGACCCTCATCGCGCACGCGGCAGATGGCCGGCTGGATGACGGCCCCCTATCGATGAGCTTCTTCTTTCGGAAGCTCCCCAAGCAACGGAACTACGTCGTAAGCTGCGGACTGCGGAGCATTGTCGAATACTGTCATGTGGTTCGCTTTTCATCAGAAGAGTTGATGGTACTGCGTGCTCATCCAATCTTAGGACCAGCACTGAAGACGGAGCCCGGACAGAGAGTACTAGCTGCGCTGCAATCGATCGATGGTTTTGAAGGGGAGATCGATGCTGCGCCCGAGGGAACGCTCGCCTTTGCGGGACCAGCACTGCGGGAAGATGGGAGTCCTTTGCAGGTGGCTGGGATTCCGCTCACGGCGTACACTCCACTGCTGCAAGTGCGGGCAAGTTTACCGCTGTGCAAGCTGATCGAGACGCCATGGCTGTCTAGGATCAACTTCCTGTCTATGGTTGCATCGAAAGCGGCGCGAGTGGTGTCGGCTGCACAGTATGACGGAGTCGATCGTCCGGTGATCGAATTTGGTCAGCGCAGAACCCATCCTCAGGCCGCGATCGATGCTGCCTATGCTGCGTATATCGCAGGCTGCGCAGCGACGAGCAATTTGGCGGCTACGTACCGCTATGGGATTCCCTCGATTGGCACCATGGATCACTTTGCGGTGCAGGCTTGTGAGCGATTGCAGACTCCGGTGGCAGAGACCGAGCTGCACTTCTTCCAGCGATTCTGTGAGCTATTTCCTGGCAACGCGACGCTTTTGGTCGATACCTACGATACGTGGCGCGGTATCGAGAATGCAGTCCGTGCAACAGGTGGAAAATTGTCAGGAGTCCGGCTCGATTCGGGAGTGACCCCGGAGTCCGTTCGCAGAGCCCGCAAGCTGCTCGATGACCTGGGTGCGCCGCACGCCAAGCTGTTTTTGTCGGATGGTCTGGATGAGTTCCGCGTTCGTGAGCTTGCTGCTGCTGGAGGTGATGGCTTTGGGGTGGGTGAGAACATCACCTGTTCCCCAGATGCAGCGACAGGAATTGGCGCGGTGGGCAAGCTGGTACAAAATGCAACGGGAAAGCTCACCATGAAGCTGGCGCGTGGCTCTGGAAAGGCCACTCTGCCGGGAAGACTTCAGGTGTATCGCTTTGCGGATCACGATCTGCTCACCCTTCATGATGAGCCCATGCCGGTTTCTGGAAGACCACTTCTGCAACCACTGTGGCGTGGCAAAGAGCTGGTCACAGAGCTTCCGAGTCCGAGTCAAACGCGGGACTATGTGACCCAGCAGCGGGCCGCACTTCCGCCTCATCTGCGCAAGTTGGAGCTAGCCAGCGCAGGGAATGATGGTGGTCCTTGGCCGATCCTGCTGTCGAAACGGCTCGTTCATGTGATAGAGGAATTGGTCTCGGCGATGTAGTGGTTGGATGCGTTCTGAAGACATCGGTTGAAAAGCAGTGGGAGATCGAATGCGTTTGTTGCGACTGGGCCTAGCCAACGTCAATACCACCGTCGGTGCCACCGACTCCAATGTCGAGCGAGCGATCGTTGCTTGTCGAAAGCTTTACGCGGAAGGAGTGACCGTCGCTGCTCTACCAGAGCAGGTGCTTGGCGGCTACCCGCCCGAGGATCTTCTGCTGTGGCCGGGCTTTGTGTCTGCACAATCGGTCGCGCTACATAAGCTGGCGCAGGCTACGCAAGAACTACCGATGGCGATTGTTTGTGGCGTACTCGTCCAAGCGCTCGAACAGATCTACAACTGCGCTGCGTTCCTGTTCAAAGGGACAGTCTTCGGAGTCGTGCCCAAAGAGAAGCTTCCCCTCTACAACGTGTTTTATGAAGCGCGTACCCTGTCGCGAGGATTCCCCGGACTCTACGCGGAGGTGAACCTTGGGCCTTGCGGCAAGGTTCCGTTTGGTGATCTGCTCTTCGACTGTGACTTCGGTCGAGTGGCGCTGGAGGTCTGTGAAGACATCTGGTCTCCGGATGGGCCGATGCGTCGTCGTAGCTATCAAGGGGCAGAGCTTGTCATCAACCTGTCCGCATCCCCGTTTCGCATCGGCGTGCAAGCGACCCGTCGCGAGATGGTGTCAACCCGAGCCAGCGATAACAACGTTACCGTGGTCTATGTGAACGCAGTCGGTGCCAATGACGGTTTGATCTTCGACGGTGGCGGATTTGTTTCCCAAAACGGCCGCTTGGTTCATGATGCGCCGCGTTTTGTGGAGGGAGTCACTTCTGTGACGGTCGATCTGCGCCGTACCACAAGACTCCGTTCCGAAAATACCACCTGGCGTATGGATCGGGAAGAGTTCCTGTCTCGGACGACTTTGAACAACGGAGCCAGTCACGGCAAGCTCCATGACTCCTCGACTTGTGGTGCTCATGTGATCGAGGTGGGCAGAGTCACAGAGTCTTCCCAAAAATTGTCATATCCGACCCCTCCGCATCGTAATTTCTTTCTACCAACACCGACGGTACAACTCGATCCTCGGCGGTTTTTTTGCGAGGAACTACTCGATGCGATGGCCATGGGCGTCGGTGACTATTTTGAAAAGACCGGTGCCTTCAAACAGATTGGTGTCGCGCTGTCTGGGGGTCGCGATAGCTTGCTGTGTCTGCTCATCGCGTATCGCTATGTGAGTCGCAAGTATCGCCACTTGGGAACCGATGGGGTGGCAGCCAAAGTCAAAGAGATGCTGCGGGCCTTTTACATGCCAACGCGGTACTCCTCCCATGAAACCTGCGGTGCCGCAGAGGTCGCAGCGACAGAGCTTGGGATTCCGTTTGTGATTCTGTCGATCGAAGATGCGTTCGAGCGCGAGGTCGAAGCCACGAAGAAGATGCTCCATCCCGGAGAGGAATTGACGGCACTGACGGTACAGAACATTCAAGCGCGACTGCGGGCAGAGCGGATGTGGAACTGGTCGAACGCGGTGTCGGGACTGTTCCTTCAGACCGGGAACATGAGCGAAAAGGCGGCGGGCTATACCACGATCGGTGGCGACCTGATGGGTTGTTTGGCGGTGATTGCCAACCTTCCCAAGACAGTCGTGAACTATCTGCTCGACTATCTGCTCGAAACAGAGAAGCTTATCGGAATTCAGCAGACCATTGCGATTCCAGCGACGGCGGAGCTGGCTCCCAACCAACAGGATGAGCGCGACCTGATGCCGTTTCCGGTGCTGGACGCCTGCATTGCGCTGCACGCTGCGGAAAAACTCGATGCGGCCGAGCTTGCGGACGTACTGCGCGATATGTTTCCAGAGATTCCCGAAGCGACGCTGCGCGGTTGGTCTAATAAGTTCACGGGTCTGTTCGCTCGTGCGATCTACAAGTGGGTGCAGGCTCCACTGTCTCTGCACCTGGGCAACTTGGATTTGGAGCGAGAGCGCTCGCTACAGCTTCCCGTGGTGACCCGCAGTGAGTGGCAGAAGCGCGCCTGATCGGTCAATTCGGTTTGGACGCGGATTCCTGAAGTAGCAGGCCGCTGTAGGACTCGCTATCTGAGCGCTCATGGAATGGGACCGTTCCGAGCGTAAAGAGGGAAAGTCCCAGCATGATCGCGTTCTCTCCAGCGTGACTACTGTACTGATGTTCAATACATCGTGACAGCCCCGGAAGCTGTCTTTTCTCGTCGAGGGGTGCCTCGTTGCACAGACACTCTCCTTCCATCGCCAGAATCCGCAGCAGACACGGATACAGCTTTTCCCCTGTGGGAGCTGGCGAGTCGACTTTGGACAGAATCGGGTACCACCACTTGCGATCGAATGTATCAGACCCCGATGTGGGTACTAGGAACGTCTCGCTAGCCATCATTACGGCAGAGTAGGTGCGAAGCTGGTCGCCACTTTTGTCTGCGTAGGGATTGCTCACGGAAATCTCGAAGATTCGCAGTCCATCTTCAATCCTCGACCGAGAGACTCGCACGGTAGCCAGAGGAGGCGAAGCAGGTGTGTTCTTCAAGAACTGCTGAAGGAGTTGCAGTTTTTTTCGGACCGGACCGCTGCGGCGATACGTCCAGAAGTCGCCCACTCGTAGCGGAAACAGCGGATTCCCACTCTCTTTTTCTGCATCTACATGGAAGACCGTATCGACGGTAAAGCGCACCGGGTCGGTCCGTGTCATCCGAAACGGAAACTCGTTGTCGCCTTTGTGCTCGGCAGTGTAGGTGTCACTTGGGAGCTTCCAGTCCTCCAAATCGGACGGTGCAATCCGTCGCGGAGTCGCAGCACGAAACCAGTGAGTCTCGAATGAACCAACGTAGCGACCGCCGCTCGGTTTGATCGAAAACGGATGGCCGACCTGAACCGCATGATGGACGGGAAATTCCAGCGAGGGCACGTGGCCAAACTGCGCAAACTTGGTGATGGTGTGCATGCCTGAGCTGAGGCTCCACCACCACATCGCGGCGATGGCGAGGCTTGCGCCGATGCGCCACCACATCGCCTGCACTTGCTCGACAAATGGCTTTTTCTGAAGGTCGGTCGGTCGAGTGGTCAGAAACGCCACCACCGTCACTGCGCAAAGCCCACTCATCAGCGCAAAGAGATTCTGGAACGGCCGGAAGTCGGAAGCGTACAGGTTGAAAAGGTGTCCTTCGCTGTCGCAAAGCTGGAACAGTCGGCGCTCGCTCTTGAGGTACAGGCCACCCCAGAACAGTACGAGGCTGCTCCCCAGCGCGGTGATGCCGAGCGACTTGGCCGTGAACTGCCGCACCAACGCTCCGAGCGCCAGGATGGCCAAAAGACCAACCAGCAGGATCTTTTGCGTGACTCCATTCAGTGCGCTGAGGTCCAGTGTGTACGTGTGGCCATACGCACGGACCACCGTCTCACCGAACGTCTTGAGCAGCGGAAACATGACCTCGCCCGGGCTAGTCTTCGGCTTTGGCCGGGAGCTGTTTGGCCTTCATGGCGGCCAGGCGCGCTTCGATGTCGTTTTCTTTGCTGTTACCGGCGGGCCCGAGCAGTCGATTGAAGCGTTCCTCGGTGGCGCGATCCCGCTCGTCTTGGCGTTGTGCGCCCAGCTCGGGGTTTAGCTCCGCCATCACGGCGGCTTGCTCCTCTTGGGTCTCGATCTCTGCGACCAGGCGATTGAAGCGATCCATCGCCGTGCCTTCGCTGCTACTCGCCTGTTTGGCCGAGCGCGCCCGCGACTTGAGCACTTCCTTGCGACTCTTGATCTCGACGAGCTTCTGATCGCCGCTCTTCAGATCTTCGCTGAGCTTTTGAACATGCCGGGACTGCTCGGCATGCACGCGCTCTGCCGCTTCGAGCTTGGCTTCGGCTTCGACGCGGCGACGGAGCGCTTCTTTGGCCAGATCGTCGTCCCCGGCTTTGACCGCACGCTCGGCGTGGTCTTGCCACTTTTGAACGTTGCGGTATTCCTCATCGACTTTTTTCTGCGCGAGCTTCTCTTGGACAAGCTGGTCGCGTAAAGTGACGCGCAGTTGTTTCAGCTCGTCCTCCATTTCCTCGATGAGTAGGTCTATTTCCTTCGCCGGATCGGACAGCTTATCGACGGCAGAGTTGAGGTTTGACTTAATTAAGTTCCCCAACCGACTGAGGATGGACATGTTTCGCAGTGTAGCAAAGCTCCTCCCTGACCACGACCCAAAGGACTAACCAAAGGACTAGATGATGAACCTCAAGCCACTTGCCCTCTCGCTACTTCTCCTTGCACCGGCTTGTGCCAAAAATGCCTCCAAGAACCTGGCGGCATCCTCGATCTCTGGCGACACCGTCGTCGCGGTCATCGGCAGCCAGCAGATCACCATGGCCGAGCTCGACAAGGCGGCAGGTCGCGAGCTGTTTGAGGTGCGGGAGCGAGCGCTCGACAACCTGATCAATGAACGCGTCATCAAGGTGGCCGCTCAGAAGGCTGGGCTCGATGAGGAAGGCTTCCTCAAGCAGCAGGTCGAAAAGCGCGTCCCGGAAGTTACGGTCGACGAAGCGCATAAGTTCTACGACGAAAACAAGGCTCGCCTGCCACCGCAGATTGCCAACCAGCCGTTTGAGCAAGTGCAGGACATGATCGTGAAGGGCCTGACTGGCCAGAACCGCCAGAAGGCCGTCGGTGACGTGATCGAAGAGATCAAGTCGAAGGCTGGCGTCAAGGTTATGCTGTCGGCCCCGAAGGTGCAGGTTGCCACGGAAGGTCCGGCGAAGGGCCCGAAGACCGCCAAGGTCACCATCGTCGAGTTTTCCGACTTCCAGTGTCCGTTCTGTTCAAAGGGCAAGAAGGTCATGGAAGAAGTCGTCGCCAAGTATGGTGACAAGGTCCGCGTCGTGTTCCGCGACTTCCCGCTCGGTTTCCACGACAAGGCCCAGAAGGCCGCCGAAGCCGGTCAGTGCGCCAACGACCAGGGCAAGTTCTGGGAGATGCACGACTGGATGTTCGACAACCAGAGTAGCCTCGATGAAGCGTCGCTCAAGGCCGCTGCACGCAAGATCGGTGTCGACGGCGACAAGTTTGACCAGTGCCTCACCAGCAGCAAGCACGCCGCCGCCGTTCAGAAGAACATGAAGGAAGGCGGAGAGGCTGGCGTCAAGGGTACCCCGGCATTCTTCGTCAACGGTGTCTTCATCAGCGGCGCTCAGCCGTTCGAGAAGTTCAAGACCGAGATCGACCGCGCACTCGCCGAGTAGCTTGTCCGCGCCGCCCCAGTTTCGCGGCCCCCACCTCCCAAAAAGCAATGGAAATTTACCCGGCGGTCGGATAACGTCGCCGAAGGTATCGCTTCGCTCGGTTTGAAATGGCTGAGAAACCCAGTTCCGATTCCCCAGCTCCAGTGACCGGTTCCGACAAAGACCCGCCGCTGGTTACGTCCTTAGAGCCCGGCGCGCCGATACATCCCGATGCGGTTGACCCTGAGCTAATCAACCTCAAGGTTCCACCGCAGCGTCGACATCCACTGGTCGCGGTGGCTGTGCTGGTGGTGTCGCTGCTGCTTCTTTATAAGATGCGCGCTGACATTTCCTATGCGCTGCTGCCCGAGCAGCCGGTTTCACTTGGTGCGGTCGATTCAGCGGCGGTGGCCAAGCTGGCGGGGCAGGGCGATAAGTTTGTGCGCATCGCGGGACTGCCCGATCACCGAAACTCGGTGGCGTATGACCCCAAAGGTGGGCGTGGTCGGGTGCAGGTGTTTCGGGTGCTGGGGACGGCATCGAAGCTTTTGGTTGCTCGCAAAGTCACCCTGACGGCGGAGGTCTCGAACGATTTTGTTGGTCGGCTGCGTCCGATCTCCGAGGTCTGGTTTGCCGAGGCGCTGCGCTCGTACTTCAAGCAGACCCAGGCGCTGCGGGCGATTGATCTCGACAAGCTCAAGACCGCCGCCACTGGAAAACTCTCGCTGCCGCTGAGCACGCTCGATCGCTCGGGCCTGCCGCTGACGGTGAGCAAGGATCAAGAGCTGCTCATCGACGTGCTCTTTGATGAGGACGTGCGGGTGCTGCTCTCGAAGGAAAAGTTTCCGTCCGAGCAAGACGCTCGTTACGAGGTCGAACGGCTCGGTCTGCCCCACGGTCCAGGGATCGAGACGCGGGATGGCTTCGGGTATGTGCTGCGGCTGCCGCCGAAGGGTCCGGAGCGTCAGAAGGTGCTGGCCCAGATTGACTCGCTGGGCATTTGGCTGTGGCACCGCATCGAGACGTATCGCATTCCGAGCGCTCTGTTGTCGGTGACAGCGGCGGGCCTCGAACTACCTGGTCCCGACTCACTGCAGCAGCCGGTTCGCTATCGAGCACCGCTGTTGGCAGCGCCGCCGCCACCCGTTCAGCCGACGGTGCCAAGTGGTCCGTCTCCAGCGGCTGCGGTGGGTACGACGGCCAGTGCTGCTCCGACGACGGCTTCGGCGGCTGACAACAAGCTACTTACGGCAATCCGAGAGCCGCTGACCGTGCTGTCGTGGAACGAAGTGCAGGCCGTTCAAGTGAGCGAGCCACTGACGGTTCCCGAGGACGCGTTCGTGCTGTTTGATGGTGAGACGCCCAAGCAAGTGCAGTGGGCTCCGCCGATTGCCGGGCTGCTCGCACTGTTCATCCTGCTCAACATCTACTATTTGATTCGGCTGCGCACGCGGCCCGAAGACAACGGCTAGCCAAAGGGGCGGGTACTACTGCGCTTTACCTTGAAGGTGGCGCTTCACGTCTTCTAGGTGACGGCCCACCATCAGCTCGTGGTTGAACACCGCTTCGATGCGACCATCGGGACCGACCACGTAGGTGACGCGCTTGGTGATGCCAAGAAGCGGCCACATGACGTCGAAGCTCTTGCCAATGTGCTTGGTGGAGTCGCCGATCATCGGGAATGACACACCCTCGCGGTTCGCGAACTCGCACTGCTTGTCGTTCGAATCGACGGATACGCCAATGACCTCGGCACCGAGCGCCGAGATTTCGGTGTAGTGGTCGCGAAACAGACGCGTCTCGATGGTGCAGCCGGTGGTCATGGCTTTCGGAAAGAAAAACATCACCACACGCTTGCCGCGTAGCTCGGAGAGCTTGACCGTCTTGCCGCTGGTCGCGGTCGCCGTAAAGTCCGGGGCAATATCGCCAACTTTGAGCATGGAGTAACCCCCTTATCAAAGGATGCGAGCTTGGATGCCGTCCGCGCTTAGGTACGACGGGTGATCAGGCCGCGAGTTGGATCGTAGGGCGAGACACCCACCAAGACCTGATCGCCGAGCACCACGCGAATTCGGAAACGTCTCATCCGACCCGAGAGCCGGGCCAAAATTTTGTGCCCCTCGGGGGTGATGACCTCGAAGTTACCGCCGACCATTACGTTGGTGACTGCTCCGCTCATTTCGACCAGATCTTCTCGACTCAAATGCTTTCTCCTGTGGGCTGTCGTGTCTTGGGGGGATTTGCGATCTTCGCTCTTATTCTAGCTTGTGTTGGCGACGGAGCTGGTCCATGACCTTTTGGTACTCAATTTCCCAAGTCGCCGTGCCTTCTTGCAGGTTCTTGATGCGCCGACGGACCTCGTGGTCAATCTCGCTGTCGACCTGCATGTGCTTGCGGAGGACCGTCTGGATCTTCTTCCGCATGTCGCCATCGTCGCCGAATACCTCGTCGACAAACCGCGAGTGCATGAATGCCTCGAGGATCTGATTGGCGATGTACGACACCGACTCGTCACCGATGCCAATGTCGCGTTCCTCAGCCATGGAGCGCTTGATCTTTTGCAACTGCTCATAAGGCAGCCGCCGCTTCTCCATGATGTCTTTGGCCTTCTCCGTCAGCTCGCGGTCGAGTCGTAGGTACTCTTTGAGTACCGCTTCGACGTCAAGCTGCGCTTCTTGTACGTCGCTGACCTCGATGTCGCCTTCTTCCTTGAGCTTGCGAATCAAGTCCTGCGCGATGTTGGGAATCTTTCCCGAATAGAGCCGCATCCTGGTTCCCTTTAAAAACGACCGCAGCATACGCACCGAGTCGTTTCTAGGTCAACTGCTTGGGCAACTTGTGCGGCACCGGGTTAGGGTAAAATGCATCTAGCTTCGGTCGTTCCACGCTGCCAGCGCATCTTGCTGGCGCAGATGGTCGGACGGTCACTTGAAAGGACTCGCTCATGATTCGCTTGCTCTCGCGTGGGGTTTCGCTGGGGATGCTTCTCGCGCTAACGGCGTCTGCTTCGGCCCAACCGGTCGATCCGTACAGCGGACAGCCTCAATACGCCCCGCAGCCTGGATACCAGCCGCAGCCCGGATACCAGCCGCAGCCCGGATACCGGCCGCAGCCTGGATATCAGCCGCAGCCTGGATACCAGCCGCAGCCTGGATACCAGCCGCAGCCTGGATACCAGCCGCAGCCTGGATACCAGCCGCAGCCCGGATACCAGCCGCAGCCTGGCTATGAATACGAGTCCGGAGTCCGCGTCGAGATCGCTCCACCCGCCCCGCAGATGGAGATCCAGCCGGTGGCACCCTCGCGGATGCACACCTGGATACCCGGTCACTGGGCGTTTCGGATGGGTCGCTACGTGTGGGTACCTGGCTACTACGAGATGTCGCGAGCGAACCATGTCTACGTCCGTGCGCACTGGGTTCGTGTCGGTCATCACTGGGTCTTTTCGCCCGGTCACTGGGAACCGCTCAGCCAACCGCAATCGCCGGTCTTTGTGGGTGGACCGCCTCCGCAGGGAACAATCGTGGTGCAGAGCGCGCCGCCCCCGATGATGAATGAAGTGGTGCCGATGGCACCGTCGGTCCATCACGAGTGGGTCGGCGGTCACTGGAACTGGAACGGCGTGCGCTGGGTGTGGATGCCCGGTCACTTTATTACCCGTCGTCACGGCATGATGTGGCAGCGCCCAGCGTGGGTCCGTCATGGTGCTGGCTGGCACCTGATCCCCGGGCACTGGCGTCGGATGTAGACCGGCTCTTTTCTCGAACGCCAAGTTCTTCGTGAAACGCTTACATTCGATCTGGATTCTCTGGGCGCTGCTGTTCTTAAGCGGTGCCGCTCGTGAGCCTGCTGTCGGCTGGCATTATTCCGTCAAGCTGATGGATCTAAGCCGGGCGACGGTGCTGCTCGATCTGGGCGGACTGTCCGTGCGGCGAATCTGCGTCGATATGAGCGGAGCCGGTCGCTTTGTGCGCAACGTGGAGCAGGTCTTTCACGGCGGCAAGACCCAAGCGCTCCTGAGAGAGGATGAGTGCTGGCTGCTGTCCACCGCAAGCCAGTCGGTTCGTCAGGTTCGTTATGACTATGATCTGGCGGGTGCTGCCGAGGCCTTCGGTAGTGCCGACTTCGTCCAGCGGATGGGCGCGGCGGTGACTTTCTCGGATGAGGCGGTGCTGCTGCGACCGGACCCGCTACCGACCGGATCACCGTCCCCGCTGATCGAGGTGGAGTTTTCGCTTCCACCCGGTGTCGGCATTACCACGCCGTGGCAGAGGCTACCTGGACCCGCGCCGCGCTACCGGCTCGATGCCGCGCAGTACGATGGTGGCAGCTACCTCACCGTGGGTACCTTTCGGCCACTGGGGACCATTGCGCTACCCCACTCGCAGGTCGAGCTGTTCCTCGTGGGGCAGGCGAAAGCGAGCGATCAGACGTTGCGCTCGTGGGTGGAGCAAGCGGTGCGGCTGAGCGATGGCTTTTACGGCGAGCGGATGCCCTCGCAAGTCCATATCGTCCTGGTCGCGATGCCAGGTCATGGCGGCGTGGGCAGCTTTGGCACGGTCCTGCGGCCACGTCGTCCCTCGCTGGTGATTTTCTTTGGAGGTGAGGCCGAGCGACTGCCGCTACACGACGACTGGGTGGCCACCCACGAAGTCTTTCACGTCGGCAACCCACTCCTTCGGCACAAGATCCCCTGGCTCATCGAAGGATTTACGACCTATTACCAAGACGTGCTGCGGGCGCGGGCCGGGGCCTTGTCTGTCGAGGAAGGCTGGTCCGATTTGTGGGAGGGCATCCAGCGGCATTGTCAGGGCGATGGGCCCTCGCTGCGCAGTGAAAGTGAGCGGCTGCGGCAGACCTACCATTACAGCCGTGTGTACTGGGGCGGCGCGTGTCTGGCGATGCTGATTGATGTCGAGATTCGCCACAAGAGTCGAGGCAAGCGCTCGCTCGATGATGTGCTTGTTGAGTTAAGGACGCGCAGCTTGAAAGAGCCGCTCGATGAAGAGGCGGTGATTGAGGTGCTGGAGCAAGCGACGACGACCGGGCGAGTGCGCGGCTACTTAAACCAGTCAAAGGCCCTGCCGATGGTCGAGCTGCTCAAGTCGCTTGGCGTCGAACCGGTTGGCACCGATCGGGTCCGGCTACACGATGTGGCCCCGCTTGTGAAAGTCCGCAGAGCGATGTTTTAGCGTCGAACCCGAGTCTTCAACTAGCGATTGACGGTCACATCTACGGTGGGTTCATCCTCTTCCTCGGCCGCAGAGTCGCTGCTCCCGCCGGTAGGAATCGGGATGGGGATGGGGATCGGAATCGGGATGGGAATCGGGATGAAGTTGGTGCTGCTGGTGTTGTGGGGTAGTTCGTCCTCGTCCTCATCGACGGGCAACTCGACGGTGGTCGAGATGTGGTGGGTGCCGCCGTACATCGAGCCGGTGGGTAGCGATACCGGCTTCCAGTCGAAGACTGCGGGATCGTCCCAGCGACCGCCGCGATAATCGAGCTTGTGGTTGTAGATGCCGGTGACTTGCTCGGGGGTCAGCTTGGTGCCTGGACAGTCCGTGGGGAGCGAGCTGCCCTCGACCCCTTCGCAGACGCTGCAATAGGGATGCGAACGATCGACCATCTGGTGTGACATGGCTCAAAGTATACGCTGCGAGGCTGTCTCCAATCAGCAACCTTGCGCGCATGGCTGCTCGTCTCACCACCGGGCTGTGATTGCACGCGCTCGCCTTGTCGGGTACGAGTGAAGGATGGCGCAGCTCAAGAAGCGCAGTAAGACCAGTGCCTCGCCGCCCAAAGAGCCCAAGCTCAACAGCCCGTTTTTCGAGGCGCGTAAGGAGCTGTGGGGGCTGGTCGACAAGGCCAAGGTCAAGGAGCCGCCCCCGCCGCCCCCTCCGAAGATGATGACCTCTGACGAGGAAAAGCTGTCGGATGCGGAGCTGTTTCGGCGCGAGATGCAGGGCACCAGTCGCTTGGTGACGCAAGGTCGCGAGCGGCCCGTGGAAGCCGAGCGGGCGGCGCGACAGCGACTGTCCGAGGATGCCGAGGCCTATGCGCAGCTATCGGATCTGTTGTCGGGGACGGGCTCGTTTGATATCAGCGACACCGATGAGTACATCGAAGGCATTGCCCATGGGCTCGATCGGCGTCTGTTGTCTCGGCTGCGGCGGGGGGACTTCGCTTTGCAAGCTCACGTCGATTTGCACGGCCTCAACCGCGAGGAAGCGCGCATTCGGGTGGAGACCTTCCTGCATGAGTCGCGGACCAATGACCGGCGGTGCGTGCTGATCATTCACGGGCGAGGGCTCAACTCCAAAGACCAGATTCCGGTGCTCAAGGATGCGGTGCGGATGTGGCTCCAGCGCGGGCGGATCGCTAGGAGCGTGCTGGCCTTTGCGACCGCTCGACCAACGGATGGTGGCGCGGGCGCGGTCTACGTACTTCTTCGCCGTTAGACCCTGTCGTGGAGGGACTCATCGGCTGCTGGTGGCCATAGAGCGCTCGCGGAGGAGGTAGGCCAGTGGTTTGGTGGCCGCTAAGTGCTCGCGGAGGAGGTAGCCAATTGGTTGGGTGGGCGCAGAGCGCTCGCGGAGGAGGTAGCCAATTGGTTGGGTGGGCGCAGAGCGCTCGCGGAGGAGGTAGCCAATTGGTTGGGTGGCCGTGAACTGCTCGCGGAGGAGGTAGGCCAGCGGTTTGGTGGCCGCGTACTGCTTGTCGAGGAGGGATTGGAGTGGTTGGGTGGCCGTGTGTGGGGAGCTGGGCTATGTATGTTGCTTCCCCATCACTTCGGAGAGCTGTTCATGGCATTGAAACGACTGACTGCGGGCGAGATGATCCACATCACGCAGACCTGGGTGGATGCAAAGCATCGCCATCATCAACTGATGAAGGTACCGGCTGAAGTCGCGGTGCTGCTGTCTCATGTGGAGCGAGTCCACCTTGCGCTGATGGCCCTTCAGCCGACAGTCGATCCGCAGGCCAAGAGCCGGGTGCGAATCCTCGAAGAGCTGGATGCGCAGCATGACGACATGGTGCGTACGATCTACCACCTGTTTTTGGCGCAGATCTACCTGTCGCAGGTCGCTGCTGAGCGCGAGCTGTGGCAGAGGCTGCTCGATACGGTGCTCCCTGATGGCTTGATGGTGGTGAAGCGCTCGTACTCCGATGAGGTGGGACAGGCGACGCTGGCCCATGCACGACTGTCTGCGGAGGACAAAAAGCAGCTCAGGACGTTGGTTCTTGGCAAGGAGTCGATGCTGGCGCTGATCGAGCGCTACGTGCAGGTGGCGCAAAAGCTGGGCGAAGTGGCGACGGTTCACTACCAGCCAACGGTCCAGCCGAGTCGTGCCGATGCGGCGAGTGCCCGCAACCAGTGGATTCGGGTCGTCAACACCGTGCTCGCGGCCATCGATATGATCCCAAACAACGAAGACCTGCTGCGCGAGGTGGTGGCCCCGCTGCGGGAGGTCGAGCGTCGCGCCGAGCGCCGCCGTAGCACCGCTGAGCCCGAGCCCACCGAGCCCGTGGCTCCGCCCGTCCCCCCAACACCCGATCCGAGCTAGAGCCCTGTCGCCCAGGTTGCTAGCGCTTCGCGATCTTGCTGGGCAGACGGAGCAGGCTCCGACCAAGACAGCGGCCCTCGACCGGCGATGAGTAGCAGGGGTCCGTGTTTTTCGAGCAGGATCGAACCAGCGACCGAGCCATGGACCTCGGCGGCCTGATGAATCGCGGTCAGTGTCTGACCGAGGATCGCGGCCTGATGAGCAGTGAGCGGAGCCTCTGCCGACGGTCGCATCCCAACCGGTTCTTCGTAGTGAACCTCTGGCCGCTCCCGGTCGAGCACGATCCGCAGCACACGCTGGAGCCCCGGTCCACCCAGTCGAGCCATGGTGCGCAGCCAGTGCAGATGCCGCACGCCGGTGACGCTTTCGAACCCACCTGGGGCAAACCTTTCGACGGTCAAGCTACGGGCCAAGCGGACATCGAGTAGGTGAAACAGTTCGCTGTAAGGGGTCTTCTCGATCGGGAGCAGCCCACTTGGCTGGATCGTTGGTTCGCTGACGCCCTCTAGGTGCGGTAACA
>CALLYL010000851.1 GCA_937859535.1 uncultured Myxococcales bacterium | reverse complement strand
GGATCTGCCCATCGTCCTTCATCTCTTGCGTACGCCTCCTGCTGCGCTGCGTGTTCTGAAGACGGATGGAATTCCCTGCGCAGGCGGAGTCGTCCACTCCTTCAGTGGCTCTGCGGAGCTTGCCAAGGAGTATGTTGCACTCGGGTTACATATTTCGTTTGCCGGTGGAATCACGGGTTCCCATGCTCCACGTCTGATGGCGGCGGCCCAAGTGATTCCGGAAGAGCGCTTACTGGTCGAGACGGATGCCCCCGATCAGACTCCTGTGCCATTCCGCCCATCGCTCTGTGAGCCTGCGTTCCTTTCCGCAGTGATCGAGACGGTAGCGGTTGTGCGCGGACAGACGATGCTTGCGATTGCACAGCGTACAGAAGACAATGCGCGCCGATTGTTTCGACTTCCTAAGCCATCGGCAGAGCCGCTGCGCATTCCGAATCAACCCTGACATCGAATCGACAAACGTTCATGGAACCACAGCTACCAGGCACTCTTTCGACACCTTCACCCGATGCGGAAGATGGCGAGACTCGTTATCGACTGCATCGCCGCTTTGACCGAATGGGTCGGCTAGTCGGCGATCACCAGATGGAGCGGCTGTTTGCTTCTCATGTGGTCGTGATCGGGCTGGGCGGAGTCGGTTCGTTTGCAGCGGAGTCTCTGCTCCGCAGTGGAATCGGAAGATTGACGCTGGTTGATTTTGATCGCGTCTGCGTCACCAACACCAACCGTCAGCTTCAAGCGATGCGAGGAACGGTCGGAAAGCTAAAAGCGCAGGTGCTTGCCGAACGGTTGCGGCTTGTCAATCCGCAGGCCGAGATCGAAGTGGTGAGTCGCTTCTATGATGCAGCGACCAGCGCGCTGATCTTGACGCAGACCCCGACGCCTGACTTTGTGATCGATGCGATCGACAACATCACCGCCAAGTGTCACTTGATTGCAACCTGCAAACAGAAGCGGCTACCTTTGGTGAGCTCGATGGGGGCTGCCGGTCGCTGCGATCCGACGGCGCTGCGCATTGATGATCTGTCCGAAACCCGCATCGATCCACTGGCGCAGGAAGTTCGAAAAATTCTGCGTACCAAGTACGGGTTTCCAGCCGAAGGCGCGTTTGGTGTGAGCGCGGTGTATTCGGTGGAACGGCCACGCGAGCCAGTGGAGCTACATTACGATGATGGGCTCGGCTTTTCGTGTGTCTGTCCTGGTGGCAAGAACGAACATCATTCGTGCGAAGAGAGACGGCTGATTTACGGAACCGCCAGCTACGTGACCGGCAGCTTCGGACTGTTTTGTGCCAGCGTTGTGGTGAATGCCCTGACCGAGCTGCGTCCCGAGCGTTAGTACACAAACGGAATGATGCGCCAGCGGACTTTTCGGCAGTAGGAATCCCACAGCGGTCCGTACTTTTTTGCGCAGCGCTGGTCATCGAAATACTGGCGAGGGAACAGTAGCGCAAGATAGTACGCCGGATAGAGCCAGGGTCCGAGACTCTGCGGCCAGCCGAGGGAGAGAGTCAGCGCCGTCGCCATGGTGATCTCTCCTAGATAGTTGATGTGGCGCGACAGACCCCAAAATCCGCTCACCAGGACTCGCTTTCCGTTGTGTTCCAGAGACTCAGGAATGAGGACTCCGAAGGCCTTGTGGGTTGGGTCTTTCTTAAACCAGAACTTCTGCAAGTTCGCACCGCGTGCCAGCACCCAGCCGCTGAAGAACAGCGCCGCACAGCCGCCGAGCCAGAGCGAACTGACGTGCGGATTTGGACGCTCGGCTTGGGTCCACAAGCCGACGCCGTAATAGAACGGATAGAACACCAGACATCCCCAACCGAGCTTGAATCCAACACGCTCTGCGACGAAATCGTAGGTGTATAAGTGGACCTGTTCAAAGAACAAGTATTCGACCAGGAAGAACGAAGACAGCCCGACGTACAGCAACACTCCGGGTGAGTAGTCGTGTGGATACAGCAGGATGTGATGCGCAGCGAACGAAAGCAGGTTGAGTTCCAGCAGGGTCGCACCGATCAAATACAGGAACATCTTGGCGTCAATGCGTCCGTTCAGCCACTGCGGGTTTTCTAGTCGCCCCAGATAGAGATCACTGCCGATACCGTTTACCGGAGGGGCGGGCAGCACGATCGCCAGCGTGAAACAGAGTCCGATCACACAAGCAAACCCCAGCAGGGCATAGCGCTCCGTATACAGAAAGTCCCACGGTAGGAGTCCGTAGTGACACGCCAGTGTCCACACCACGATCGAAAGGAAGAACACGCGCAGCCCGTTCAGATGATAGCGAAGCGGCAGAGCGGTCTTGGGATCGAGGACGTAGCCGGAAACCCAGCGACCGGGTACCGCAACGTATGCTACGAAAACGAACAAATAGATGACAACGATCGCAACCAAGGCAGTGATCATGGGCCGCTACGATACTGAAGCTTTGATTCCGGAGCGCAGAGGAATGTTAGGCGGAGGTCACTCATGACCGCGTTGCCTCAAACGGAGTTTGTGCGGCGCTACGGGCCGTGGGCGATGGTGGCGGGGGCTTCGGAAGGAATCGGGGCCGCGTTTGCTCGTCAACTTGCCGAGCGCGGGCTGTCGATTCTCCTGATTGCCCGTCGGGCCGAGCCACTGGCAGCGCTGGCCGAGGAACTACGGACGCGCTACCGGGTGGAAGTGAAGACCATCTCGCTGGATTTGGCGGCGGCTGACGTGCAGGAACGTGCGCAGAAGCTGGCGCTTGAGCACGAGGTCGGACTGCTGGTCTATAACGCGGCGTTTTCGACGGTGGCAAGGTTCATCGACACCTCGGTGGAGGAGAAGCTGCGAACGGTGGAGGTGAACGTACGCGCTCCACTTTTGTTTGCGCATGTGGTTGTACCCCAGATGGTGCAGCGTGGGCGGGGCGGAGTCGTCCTGATGTCATCGCTGACGGCGCTGTTTGGGGCTCCCTATGTTGCGACCTACGGCGCGACCAAAGCGTTCAACTTGGCGCTCGCTGAAGCGCTGGCGTTTGAGCTGGCTCCGCGTGGCGTCGATGTCCTTGCGTGCTGCGCGGGGGCGACGGAGACGCCTGCTTTCCGCAAAGCGGCAGACCGAGCTGGCGGCAAGCAGCCGAGCGCGATGGCTGCTGAGGATGTGGTGAAGGAAGCGCTTGCCAAGCTGCCCAGGCAGGGCTCGATGATTCCCGGTCGTTTGAATCGGCTGGCTGCGTTCGTGCTGGGACGACTGCTGCCTCGACGAGTTGCGGTCGGAATCATGGGTCGCGCCACCGAAGCAATGCTGGAGCGATAGGACGCTTCGGGTCGAGTGATTTCAAAACAGCGAAGGCCACACCAGGGCATCGAGCACAGCCGTTTGAAATGAAAAGGCGCACGCTCCGACGAGCGCGAGCACAAAGCCTCGGCCTCGCGGCGTGCTGGTTGCGGCGGCTGCAATCAGCAGCAGCGCACCCAGTCCCACCAGCAGTAGATCGATACGCACAAGTGCCCAACCGAGCGGTGAGGGGGATGCCACGTACCGAAAGGTCAATGGCATCCACAGCGTCGAGCAGATGTGAATCATGAGCAGCGGCAGGTACAGCGCTCGTAGTGACCACCGGCCGCCGAATAGGCGCGCTGCGTCCGGGAGCAACCGGAAGAAGTAGACAAACCACAGAACAAACCCGAGCGACGCCGTCAGCATCGACACCGTGTACAGCGGCTGAAGCCCAAGCGGTACGCCTCCCCATAGGGTCTTGCCGGGTTCCGCATGCGTGACAATTCCGTGGAGGTAACTGCCGAAGATCGCGCAGCCGCCCAGCGCATTTACGACCAAGAAGCGAAGACGATTGGGAAGCATCGTGACTGAGAGTAGCCCGGCTGCATCTGCCACACCACAATCAAGCCGGCAGGCCGTTACCAATGCTGTGCCCAGGAAGAACGGGCAGGGGAGGCAGGCGGACTACTTCGCTTCGTGGAAGCCGATATCCGGAGCGTTGCCTAACGGACGCTTGCCACCGAAGTAATCGACGGTGACCTCGGCATCCGCATCGCCCTGGTCAATGCAGGCGGTGTCGGCGGGGTCGAGCGTGCCTTCGAGTCCGACGAACTTGGGATTCACTTTGAGCGCGCCTTGCAAGCTGGTCTGATCGAGCAGTCCAACGACCACCTTGGCGAGCTGGCAGCTACCGGTGAGCTGAGATGTTCCGCCTGTTTGATTGCCGACGAACACCGAGTTCGAGAGCAGTTTGGCCGTGCCAGAGCCGCAGTTGATCCCACCCACCGCAGTGGTGTTGCCATTGAGTCGAATTGTATTGAAGGCAAACTTGCCGGTGCCGCTGGTGGTCAGGTTGATGCCGTCGCCATCGGTGGTGGCTGCGGTCTTGAAGACTCCAGTATTGATGACGGTGTACTTGGTCGAGCCGGTGATGTACAGGCCTGCGCCCGAAGCGTTTGAGACCTTGGTCTGCTGGACGTTGACCTCTGTGCAGCCGCCGCTGGCGTCGAGGCCACGGGTGCCGCCATCGAGCACGGTGCGCAGCAGCGTCACGGAGCCGCCGGTGCACTGAACCAGGGACTTGCCGGAGTCCTTGATGGAGAGGTTGGTGAGGCCGAGCTTTGTGCCGGGACCGTTGAAGGCGATGGCATTGATGGTGACATTTGAGGGGTCAGCGCCCTTGCCGAAGAGGCTGACCTCTTTGTTGATGGCAGCCGGGGTTGGATAGGGCGTGGTGCTGGACTTGAGGAGCAGGTACTTCACACCCGACTTGCCGAGAGCGGCAGCGATGGTGCAGAAGGGCTTGGTGTCAGAGCCATCAGCCATGGCGGCGTTGCAACCGGCGTTGCTATCGACCCAAGCGATGGAGAGCTTGTCTGCGCAGCGACCGGACTTGCCCTCGCTGACCAAGGGATTCTTGCCGTTGTCGCAGAGCTGGCTGTCGCACTCGGAGTCGAGGCTACAGCCGCGACAGACCGGGGAGGCGGCGGTCTTGTCACAGAAAGGAGTGTTGGGGTCGATGTTGACGCAGTCGGGGTTCACGGAACAGGGCTGACACAAGCCACCGCTGCAAGTGATGAAGCCTTCGAGCTTGCACTCCATGGCGCCGGCGGCACCGCTGGTGCAGGGACGGCAAGTACCGGAGCCTGTGTCACAGACAGGCTTGCTCTTGTCGGAGTTGATGCACTCCTGATTGCCGGTGCGGCAGGAGCGACACTCGTTGGTGGTGGCATCGCAGACGATGGGAGTCTGGTAGGCGTCGCGGCACTCTTTGGTGCCGGAGGCGAGGTCGAAGGAAGACATCTCCGCCGCCCCTTTGCCACAGGCGCGACACTGGCAGCTCGTCTGCTCGCAGATCTGCTGCTTTTTGGCATTTCCTGACTGAAACACGCAGTCGGGGTTACTACTTTGACAGACCTTTGCCTCGGAGAAGCTGTCTCCCAGTAGCGTTCTGATGTCGCAGCCAGAGAGTAGGAAGGAAATTCCCAAGACCAGCCATGCTTTGTTCATACGCATCCTCGCCGTCTAAATAAGCCAAGAGAAACTAGAAGCCGCCCTGAAACGTAAGGCCCGTCCCGCTTCCCACCGCTCCCAAACTGAGCGTCTGACTGGGGCTTACCTTGCCTCCCGTGGTCGTCTTCTCACCAGGTAATGCCAGCAGCACCACGCCACCAACGATGAGGAGTGCACCGGGTCCAATCAGTCCGCCCGCCAGAGCCTTGGTGTTGTAGACGCGGGTGAAGACTTCCTTACCGTTCGCATCAATGACTGGCTGACCGTTGACGGATGCAAACAAGCCGCCAAATCCGACCAGCGCAGCGCCTGCCGCGATGCCAGCGATGCCGAGCGCGATCCGCCACTTCGGTCGCTGCACCACTTCCGTCGGAACGTACACGACCTCTTTTGGGGCCTCGCCGGGCTTGAGCTGGAGATTGAGCACCGTGGGTCCGCTGTCCGAGACGGTGACCTTCTGGTCTTCCAGCCAGTAGTCGGTCTTCTTGATGCGCAGTGTGTGCTTTCCGGCAAAGGTCTTGACCGACAGCGGCTTGCCTTCGGGCGTACGGCCTTGCAACTCGACGTTATCGACGAACACCGTCGCTTCGCCGGGAGTCGTGCTGACCTCGATGGTGCCGCGTGGGTGACTTTTGTCGGCGATGAGCAGCTTCTTGGCCAGCTCGGCGATGTTCTGCGCTGCTTGCGTCGAGTTGCACTGCGGGCACTCGCTGGGCTGGTTCTGCGCGCTCTCGGCGGTGGCGGCGAGGGTGACGTTAAAGAGACTGGCTTGGAACTTCCAGTTGGCTGTCGGACCAGCGGGGACCGGCATCGCCTGGACTTGAGCCTGGGCTTCCGCTTCCTTTGGCGCTTCTTTGCCGGCTTCCTTGGCTTCCTTCGGCTCTTTGCCTTTGCCCTTGCCCTTCTCTTTTTCTTTCTCTTTTTCTTTCTTCGCGGGTGGCGGTGCTGGCTTCGCCGCTTGCTCGGCGACGTCGGCCGACAGCATCAGCTTGTAACGGAGCACATAGCCCGCGTCGAGGAGCCTCGCAATCCGAACTTGACACTCGGCGCTCTCGCACTTGCCGGCCTTTTCGCCTTGCAGCACATCGTCGAGGTCGCGCTTGGAAATCGGCGAGTAGCCCATTTCCTTGATGGCTTCGGCAATGGCCTTGTCGAGTGCTTGCTTCTCCAACTCGCCGAGGACTGCGCCTTCGACCTTGGGCTCGAAGATGGCTACCTGTTTTTCAGCAGCCAGTGCCGGAGCAGCGCTGCCAAGTGCCAGCACGGTTGTGAACGCGGACAGGGCGAGGCCAAGGCTTCTGCGACGCCTGGGGGCCGCATGGAGGGAGGAACCACGGAAGGTCTGCATGGCGTCCTTTGCGACGGAGATTTGTCCCGAAAAGAGAGGCTGCATCATACAGCCTGTCATCTTACCACGTTGCCACTCACGGCAAGTGCGGCATTTGTCGGCTCAATCGTGGCGATGTTCGCCGATGGCGCGTTCGTTGCGGGTCCGCACGTTTTCGAACAGTGCGGCGATACCTTGTCCAACGCCGATGCACATGGCCGCCAGACCGTAGCGTTCATTGGTGCGCAGTAGCTCGTAGGTCAGGGTCGTGGTGATGCGAGCACCCGAGCAGCCGAGCGGATGGCCCAGCGCGATTGCACCACCGAGCACGTTGACTCGATCCACTGGTAGCTCGGGCAATTCCCTCAGCACGGCCAGCGCTTGCGCGGCAAACGCCTCGTTTAACTCGATGCGTCCGATGTCACCAGCACGGACGGTGGTCCGCTGCAGCAGCTTGCGAATCGCTGGAGCCGGACCGATGCCCATGTAGCGCGGATCGACTCCAGCTACCGCACCGCCGACAATGCGAACCAAAGGACGCAGACCCAGGGCTTTGGCTCGCTCCTCGCTACCAATCAGGACCGCTGCCGCACCATCGTTGAGCGTGGATGAGTTACCCGCTGTGACCGTCCCACCCTGGCGAAACGCTGCTGGAAGCTTGCCGAGTTTTTCGACGCTGGTATCCGCCCGTGGCCCTTCATCTTGGATGAGCTTGGCGGGCGGCTGGCCTTTCCCCGGAGGCGGCAGGTCGATCGAGACCAACTCCTCGTCAAAGCGGCCAGCCCGCTGGGCGGCCAGGGCCTTTTCGTGACTGCGCAGTGCGAACTGGTCTTGCTCGCTGCGGCTGAGCTGGTAGCGCGTCGCCAGATTTTCCGCCGTCTCTCCCATCGCTTCGAGTGGAAACTGCGCCGCCAGCTTCGGGTTCGGAAAGCGCCAGCCCAGCGATGAATCGAACATCGTGACGTTGCCCGAGGGGAAGCCACTGTCCGGCTTGGGCATCACCAGCGGGGCGCGGGTCATCGACTCGACCCCTCCTGCGATCATCAGATCCGCTTGCCCGGCGTTGATGCAGCGTGCAGCTTGCAGCACCGCTTCCAGTCCCGAGCCGCAGAGCCGATTTACCGTCACACCCGGAACCGACTGCGGCAGTCCACCGAGCAGCAGGGCCATGCGGGCGACGT
This sequence comes from uncultured Myxococcales bacterium, assembly GCA_937859535.1. Lineage (GTDB taxonomy): Bacteria > Myxococcota_A > Polyangia > Palsa-1104 > JAEUJZ01 > JAEUKA01. Next base: position 10,647 of record CALLYL010000851.1, on the reverse strand, counting down.
TCCGGTTGTCTTCTCCGGCTTGATTTGCGCAGCCGCAGATGACGTCATCGATGGCTTCCGGTGGGACGGTGGTGCGCTCGACCAGCTTGGCGATAACCTGCCCGAGCAGGTCATCGGGTCTAATCTGTTGCAGTCCCCCGCGAAAGCGACCGATGGGACTACGAACGGCTCCTAAGATGTATGCCTCGACCATAGGGCGGCACGATAGCGCCATCGCCGCGTAGAGACAACAGGGCCGCACGACCGGCCTGGCTTCGTCGGATATCAACCTTCTGGTTCGACCAGGCACCTGGGCACGGCTCTTGCCAGAGCAGCAAACAAACGCTCGTACAGGATGGCAAGCCGTGATCCACAATCGCCAGCTCTTTAGCAGCCCCTCCTCGTCAGATAGTCTGTTTGTGCGTCGGCCTTCTGTGAGCCCACTGCCCAGCGTATTGAAGACACCCCGGCGAGCGTATTCGCTCAGCGAGGCCTACGGCTATTGCGAGCGGATGGTGCAGACCCGCCACGACAGCCTGCCCGTGGCTTCCCGCTACCTACCCCAGACCAAGCGACCCCACGTTTTTGCGGTGTATGCCTTTGCGCGTGCCGCCGATGACTTCGCTGATGAGCCGGAGTTCCAGGGGCAGCGCCAATCCGCACTGAACGACTGGGAGGATGAGCTAATTCGCACATTCCACGGCGAGTCGGATCATCCGATCTTTTCTGCGCTCCAAAGCACGATCGAGCAGTGCGACCTGCCGAGCACGCTGTTTACCGACCTGCTGGCTGGCTTTCGCATGGATCTTGCGCCGCGCACGTTCACCAGCTTTGAAGAGCTGCGCACCTACACCCGCTATGTCAGTGAGCCGCTCGGTGAGCTGATTGTTCGAGTGTTCGGTCACAAAGATCCGGCGACGCTGGCCTTTGCTCGCGACCTGAGCGCGGGCTGGCAGCTTGTGTCGTTTTTGCAAAACCTCGGGCGCGACCTGCCGCGTGGGCGCGTCTACATTCCGCTCGAAGACCTGCGTCACTTTGGCGTGCTCCCCGAGGGAACTCGTACCGCTCCGGCTTCGGCGCACCTGCTTGGTGCCTCGTCCCGTGCCTGGCGAGACTTGCTGCGCTTCGAGGTCGCCAGGGCCCGGACGTTGCTGGAGCGCGGACGGCCGCTGCTCGATCAGGTGGGTAGCGAGCTGCGCTTCGAGCTGCTGCTGACCTACTACTCCGGCCAGATGCTACTCGACCGGATAGAGTCGCTGAGTGACGACATCCTGCGCATTCGACCGACCCTGTCGCGGACCGATCGAGCACGGGTGCTGGCGCGAGCTGCTGCCAAACAGGTTCCGCAGCTCTACTTCCGTCGCGGCGAAGAGGTGGCAGAGTAGATGATGACCGTCTCTTTGGCCAAGCGCGGATGGCAGTGGCTGAAACGGTCGTCTTCGTCAGCGACTGAGCAGTCCATGGATAGCCAGATGGCCGCAGCGGCTGTTACTGCGAACAGCAAATCGAACTTTGCCGTCGCCTTCTTGTTGATGCCCAAGGCCCGGCGGCAGGCCATCCACGCCGTCTACGCCTACTGCCGTTTGATCGACGATATCGTTGATTCCGACGATCCGGTCGAGCAGAAGCAGGCCGCGTTGGCGGTGTGGGAAGACGAGCTCAAGGCCGCTTTCTTCGGGGGCAAGCCGCACAGTCCGGTGGCCGTGGCGCTTGCCGAGGCTCATCAGCGCTTTGGGATTCGTTACGAAGACGCCCTGCTCGTCCTGCGTGGCTGTCAGTCCGACCTGCACAAGCGTCGCTACGCCACGTGGAGCGAGCTATACGACTACTGCTACCACGTCGCCTCAGCGGTGGGGCTCATGTGTATCGCGCTGTTCGGCTGCAAGGATCCGGGTTCTCGTCAGTACGCGATCCACCTGGGGCAAGCGCTTCAGCTCACCAACATCTTGCGCGACGTCGCCGAAGACGCCGCCCGCGACCGCATCTACTTGCCGCAGGAAGCGCTCATCGAGTTCGGGCTGAGTGAATCCGACATCCTTTCGGGTCGGCGTGGTACCGCAGCGCTGTGGCTGCTCCGTCACTTGGCAGCGCGGGCGCGAGAGGAGTACGCCTTGGCCCGCGCAGTGATGCCCGAGCCCGACCGCCGGGCGCTGATGCCCGCCGAGATCATGGGCAGCATCTATTTTGGCCTGCTCGAAGAGATCGAGCGCCGAGGCGATGCAGTCCTGACGCAGGGGACACGCCTGAAGCTCAGTCCTCGTCGCAAGATCGAGCGCGCCCTGCACGCGGCCTGCACGACCTTGCTACCGTTTGGCGCCAAGCTGTTTGCGCCTGTGTACTAAACGGTTCATCCCGAGCACCCGCTCTCTCGGGTGACGGTGTGGTCGTGTCCCGTTTGGTACATGGCGCTGTACCAATTGGTACATGGGTGTTCGTTCTAAACCTGCTTGATTTCTGCCAAGTCACCGTCGCTGCACGCTTTCTTGAATTTGTAGTTTTTGGTCCAGTCCTTGCGGAGAGCCTCGGCATTGCGCCCGGTGGGGCGATGTTCCCGATGACTCAGACAAGGACGTGACATGAACACCAAGAACCTTCTTCTTGCTTCCGTAGTGTTGGCAGCCGCTTGCGGCACCGAAACCCCGATGGATCAGATGCTTGATCCAGGTGGCCCGGTGGTTGATGTCCAGCCGACAACACCTCAGCCCGACGTCGGTGGAGATCCGAACAGCTTGGCGATGGCACGTGCCAACGGCGCGATGATTGGCCTCGGCACTGATGAGACGCTGCAAGAAACCTCGGTGACCTCGGATGCGCTCGGTCAGACCCACACTCACTTCAACCGCACCTATAGCGGCCTGCCGGTTCACGGTGGCGACTTGGTGCTTCACCAGAAAGGCAGCTCGTTCCTCGGCTTCTCTGCGACGCTCAAGTCGCCGCTGAGTGTCACTCTGCAGCCGAAGATTTCCGCTGTCTCCGCAACCGCCGAAGCGCTGCGCCACTACCAGGCCACGGCGGTGCTCGCCAAGGTGAGCCTCGTCGTCCACGCGTTCGGAGACACTCCCCAACTCGCCTACGACGTCGTGCTGTACAACGACCAGGACAAGGACGACTTCGCCAGCGAGCAGCACACCTACGTGAACGCGCTCACCGGCGCGTACCTGAGCCAGCACAACGCGGTGATGCCGACCGCCGTCGTGGGCAGTGGCAAGAGCCTTTACATGGGCACGCTTCCACTTACCGCCAACAGCATCACCGGCGGTTTCGAGATGCGTGATCCAACCCGTGGCAATGGCTACACCACCAACATGAACAAAAAGTGCTCGGGGACGCTCTAGCCCCGTCGCTGTAGCACATAAACTGGCGAAGTGTGTGCCAAATGTGTGCCTTGGGTGGCGGGGCTAGGCACCCGCCGTCGGTGGGTTTGAGAGCCACGAGAAGAAGGCGACGACGACCATGCAGCATGCGAAGCCTAGCATGAACCGTCCTCGACGCTGTCTCGTCGCGATGCCGTCCCGATGGCGACTAGACGAGGGCGATTGAAATACCACACTGCGGCGGCGACGAGACAGGCTAGGCCATTGCCGAAGAGTTGAGCCGAGACAAAAAGCAGAAAGAGCTTCATGTAGACCTCGAAAGAAAAAGGTTCAACAAAGCGACAGCGCGACGATGACGATCACGCATCCGTCACCATCAGCGCCGTCGCAAACAGCGCCGGGCGCAACGCCTCCGCGACGTGCTCTGCGACAAAGTCGCAGGCGAATGCAGCTTCGACGCGAGCCTGGTGGGCTGTGACGACGGCTGTCTGCTGCGGCGTCATGCCCGTCAGCGCGAGGGTGCGGGCGAGGTAGACGTGGCGGCGACGAGGTGTTGAGCCGACGAGGCGGCGATGGATGCGCTGCCATTGTCGGAGAAATGAGACGGTGGCGATCGGGTTCTTGGTCATATTGTAAGGTAGGTTACGCATTGCCCCGGAGACGGGGATCGCGCAAGAAAAAAGCGAAAAACTGTCGACGAGGCAGCGACGGTGAGAGATACACCGCACAAAAAAGACCACGTCATTCCTTGCGTTTCAGAGGCTGAGTGGTTAAGATCACATTGCCCTCCTGTACTGCCAAGCCTGCCGACCGAGCTATGTAGTGCAAGGCGGTGAAGGGCAAAGGAAAAGAAATGAACCAAACAAGAAAGATAATTTTAGATAGTCCCATTACAGAAAAAGTAGCGATAGAAACCTTTGGAATGAGCCCCGCCGTCGAACGCTGGTGGCTGAAAGACAGTAAGACAGTGTTGCTGGAGTATCAGCCCGGCCTCTTGCTTCGCGAGGCGGAGGGGATGTTGAAACGTAATTTGCCGTCGGTAACATTCAGTCAAGCGACATCAGATGAGACGGCACAGGCTTCCTGGCGTCCGGGCCAGAAGCCCAAAGTGGAACGGGAATAGCTAGCTGACGACCAGAGTGGTCAGGCTCGGCTGACCGCTCTGGTCGACTCGGCGACGACGAAGCGGTACTTCTTTTTCGGCTTCGCGTCCTCAACGGTAAACTTCGCTGCCCTGCTTTCCGTCTTCAGAATCCCGTCTCGCAAGCGCTGGAACGCACGCCCCACCTGCACATCACTCTCGACGCGCTTACCGGCGATCTCCGACAGAGCATCGACGACACGGCGGCGAATGCGGTAGGCGTCGTCACTCTCGTCGCGACCTTGACGACGATCAGGGTCTAGCTCGCCCGCAAAGAACGTGGCCCACACGTCGCCAAGGCTCTGCCGCCACGCCGCAAGCGCATGCAAAGCCTCGGAGCGGGCTTCATCGTTCGTGTCGACCACTTCGCCGCCGACAGGGTCGGCCATTCCGAGCCACTTGACTGCGCCACGAATCAAGCGCGACCACTCGACGAAGCGGCAGTAAGGGCCTTCGGACTGCGGTGATCCGGCGATGACGAATGCACGGAGGATCGTCAGCGCATCGGCGACAGCGCCGGGGCGTTGTGCTCGGTAGAAGTCGGCGTCGTCGACGGCAAAGTCAAACTTTCGCGTCGTCGGGGGTTTGATGCGGGCGATCAGCGTTCTCGACGCTGCGTCGTCTCCGACAGTGATGTTGTTGCCGGTGTATGCAAACGTCGTCGACGTGAAGTCGCAGACGAGAGCTTCATTCTTCGACAGTCGCCGCACCTCGGTACGACCCGCCGTGATTGCGGCGTCGATGATTGGGCTTGCCAGCGTCGACTTGAGGTTGTCGAAGCAAACCAGCGCCGAGCGGGACCACTGCGGCAGGCGCTTCTCTAGCTCCGCGTCGTCGCCAACGGGCGGCGGCTGTAGCTGCACCACGTCGCCGAAGATGAGGCCGTGGGCGATCTTGATCAAGCTCGTCTTGCCCGACGCCGCCGCTGCCGCGTCGAAGCCGAAGCTAGGTGCCGTCGGAAAGGCTGCCCGACCGGCAAGCGTAAGCACCAGCGACAGCCAGATCGACGGCCCGCGATCGTCGGTCCAGACGGTGTGCTTTACATAGCCCATCAGCCGCGCCTTTGCCGCCTCCGCGTCGGCTTTCGTCGGCGACGACGGGACGGTGATGGTGGTTGTGGGTTGGTAAAGCAGATGGCTCTCGGTATCGTAGCCCGCCGCGTCGACCACACGTCCCGACGCCAGCATCGCTGGGTTGGTGATGACGGCGCGAAGTGGGCGGAGCCCTGCATAGCGGCCAAGTTTTAGGACCGCCTCGACGACATTGCGCGGTGCCTCGACGGCCTTATCGCGCATGTTCCCCTCCTTGTCGACGCTGACGCGGACAAATCTCGCCGTCTCACTCAGGATGGCCGCGAGGTGCTCTCGTCCCGTGATGCGGAAGCCACTCGCCGTCACATCGACGATGACGCCGTCCTTGGCAAAGATGTCCCCGCGACGTGTCAGCGACGAGATCGCGGCGTCGCGCATATCGGCGAGGCGGTCGTCTTGCACCACGATCCGCAGGCGGGCATCGTGCTTGCGCGGCTTTGGCGCAGGGCGGTCGTCGTCATTGCCGTCTGCGGCGACCTTACTCTCTGCTGCCTCTTGCGCCGCCTCGACAACGCTAGCGCCGAGAGGGGCGCCGTAGCTGGCACGGTCAGGGAGGTCCACACCTCGGCGACGGGCCAGCGACAAGACATCGGCGGCAGTGCGTGCGATGCCGCCATTTGCAGCCCGACAGCCGTTGTGTTTGCAGTCAAAACCACCGTCGACGCTGCCGTTTTCAAAAATCACCGTCGAGCTGTCGAGCACAGTCTGATTCGGATCGGTCTGGTGATCTGTGTGCCAAGGACAGCGGCAAGACCACAAGCCGCGTTTGGCGTCGAGCATTCTGCCAAGCATGCCGAGCCCACGGATTGCCCGATGCACCAGCGATCCGGTCGTCTCGCCTGGGGTGGGGCCAGCCGAGACAGTGACGGGACGTGGTGTTGTTTGCGTGGTGATGGTGGTCGCTGCCACTTGTGGCTCGGTGGCCTTCGCCTGCGCTGTCGCAGGGAGCGGACGCGGCATGGTGTGGCCCAGCGACGTGATGTAGGCTTCCACGTCCAGATAATTACCGTCTGTGACGGCGGCGAAGGCGCGACGGTCGCCGCTCGGCGGGACTTGTGCGACAAAGCAGGGCTGCGACAAATCGTCGACGCTGGCATCGTGCTTGTCGACAACCCCCGCAAGCAGCCCGGTGACAGCGGCGGCGTAGACTTTGCACCACCATTCTTTGATCTCCGTCGCAGGCACGCCCGACGGCAAAATGATCGGGGTGACCGGGACGTAGGTGTGGACCTTATACGGGCCGGTCTTGTCAGTCGCGACGAGCGGTAGACGACTCGTCGCGGACTCCGTCGCGTAAAAGCACAGCCCCGACGCTCGCAGCTTGGCGACGAGGGCAGACAGGCGATCCCGCTCGATTCCGTCGATGTCGATGAAAAGCCAGGTGATCATCGTCACCGCATCATCGGCTCGTCGACCGCCGGTCAGCACAGCGCCGACTTCGACGGTGAGTGCCTTCGCCTCGACATCGGTGAGCTTGGCAGCCTTTACCGACGCTGCCCACAGCTTTTCGTTTTCGGCGAGCAGATCGTCGTGGTACTCGGCGTCGGCCTCGGCGACGCCGCGACGATACTGCTCAAGCTCCTCAGACAGCTCGGCGGCAGACGGCCAGTTGGTGGCGGCGGCAGCGGTACGTTGTTGTACCCAGGTGGCGAACGGCATCTTGTGGGCCTTGCCGCCGTGCGTATGGGTGATCCGCTTAAAGCGGGTGAGCTGTAGGTCAGTCTGCGGCGCGAAATAGGTAGTCATGATATGTGGTCCTCAGAGTCAAGGTAGTGCAGGGCCTCTTTCGAGGCCCATGACGGTTAGCGTGCGAACCGGCAGCCCTCCCGGTGCTTCTCAATGCGTCCACCAGGGAAAGCACAGCGGCAGCCCTTCGACTCGCTCCATGGCCGCGCCGACGTCGTCATGTAGGTGTTGTTACAGTGCTCGCGCATATAGGCGATGACCGCCTCGATCGTCTCGTCACCGAGCTTGGCGTATCGGGTCAGGTAATCACTCACCTCAGTCACCCGAACGCACGCGCTGCCTTTATCGTCACCTAGCGGCCCTACGGCGGGGACGACGATGCAGCGTCGCTCAAACTCCGCCACCGTCTCGTCGGCGCGGCGCGAAGTCTCGACGAAGTACGTGAGTGCGAGCGCCTCGATGTCACCGAGCTGCGCCGCCCGTGCCGCCGCATCGACCGGGGGGCGGGACGTAAGTTTGTGCAGGTACTTGGTCTGCCGCGTCAGCTCGATGGACTTCTTCCTCAGCTCCTCCGCGTCTTCGATACGGGCGGGGATGTCGGCTTCGGTCGCGTCTTGCATCAGCTTGGCAAGCCGGGCGGCGTCCTCGCTAATGACAGTGGCCATAGACACACAGGTAAGTTTGGTGCGGGTGATTGCGTTCTTCATGATCTCTAACTCCTTATTGTAGGGTGAGGCATAAAACCGCACTGGTAGCCCCTAACTGCTAAAAATCTTGCAACTCCACGTAAACACTTGATTCTTAGTTAGCCGCCGGTAGCTATCTTCACAATTTGTGTGAATATCCGATTACACCGACATGTCGTTATAGGCTGGTAGGGCTCCGTAGGGGTCGTTTTCGGACGCTAGCAGCCAAAATCAGCAGCATTATCCAGGGCTTAGCTGGTTGAAATAGGGTTTAGGCTGCTAGGGTTCCCCCTCCCCATATATATAAAATTTACATATATATAGTATAGAGAATAACCCTAAGATCCCTAAGAAGCATACCTAACCACTCGGAAATCATTGGGCTTTTCGGCTTAGGGATCTCGAAAGGTGATCCCTAGCACTTCGGAAGTGATTTGGCGGAAACGCCAATCTTTCCGCCCACTTAGCAGCTTAGGGATGCGAAGGGCGAGAACCCTAATCCACACATCGGACACCACCTCACCATCGCATCGTCGACGACGCCGGGGCCAGCCAGGCAAGCAACCACCGTGCCAGCAAGCACTTTGCAACCTCGCTTGTGTTTCGTACGAAACAGATCTACCATCTAAGACATGACATCGACACCGACCGAAGAGCAGATCGAAGCGTTTCAGGCGATCTTCAACCACTTCAACCGCGAGCTGTTCGCTGAAGCGCTCCCGCCGGTCATGCTTGTCTTTTCGCGGGGAAGGTCACATCGAACCAGCGGCCACTTCGCCCCAAAGCGGTGGTCTGATGGGAGCACTCAGCTCGATGAGATCTCGCTGAATCCTGACGCCCTTGACCAGCCTGCGCAGGAAATAGCGGCAACCATCGTGCATGAGATGTGCCACCTATGGCAGTCCATCCACGGCAAGCCGTCCCGCTCGGGCTATCACAACAATGAGTGGGCGAAGAAGATGGAAGCGGTGGGCCTAATGCCCAGCAACACTGGGCAGCCCGGTGGGCGGAGAGTGGGCCAGCAAATGGCCGACTACCCAATTGAGGGAGGCGCGTTCCTTCGTGCCTTCGCCCAGCTCCAGCGCTCACTTCCATTCAGCAGCGGTTTCAAGAGGGCGACGAAGGCGGGGGGCCGTGATAGCAGCAAGACGAGGTACACCTGCCCTCAGTGTAGGGTGAACATCTGGGGGAAGTTGGGTCTAGCCGTCATCTGCGGCGGTTGTCAGGTGGCGTTCGTGGTCAGCTAATAGCCGCTGAATAGACTGGTACTATTTATAATACTTGCGCTTGGGATCAAAGCCTCTACTCCTCTTCCATGGGCTGATAATCTTCTCGATGAGCCACCGGGAAGTCCGTGGCTTCATTCTTTGAATATGGCGGCCCAACCGAAGTTCGCGCAAACATCTGATTGCACGATGGTATGCTACTGGAGCATGGTCATCAAATGTGACGAATATTGTATCGCCGATTTTCTCCCACAGTAGTGCAACATTCTTTGACTTTGAGTATTTTGCGTGTCCAATCCCTTCGCCATTGTGTTCAAGTGCGACACCGTTTGATGGAATCACGCAAAAATCATTTTCTCGCAAGTGGTGCGCAATCCCGTGGTCGCCAGCTACGATGTCTGCGTAGGTAATGATTCCCCCGTCCTTCGCAGAAATAGCCCGAAGGATGGCTACAATCATCATGAAGCCTTTGCGGTGGTGTTCACGTAACTCAGCTAGCCAAGCCTCGTTATAAGCTCGATTAGAGACAAGGAGGCAGACGCCGGTATCCCGAGCTAGTTCTGCCCACTCAAACGCATGCCGCTCTGCACGAGACTCATCGTCTGAGTTCTCTATTTCGATCGCTTTCCTGTTGGCTGCCTCGCGGGCATGTTGCGGTCCTCCGCGTCGCTTCTTCATGTCAACACTTTCTTCGTATTTTAACTAATCAGGACCACGATCGGTCGACTTGAGCGCTGCCCCGCCGCCCACACCACACTAACGTCCCGTCACCGCCGCCTCGTCGTAAAAAAATCGACATCTAATGTCACTTTCTCTTGCCGTCGAGGCGTCGACGGGGCACATATGCACTACCTTACCACTGAACCAGTGATCAGGAGTACATATGCTTAGAGACTACAACGCCGACGCTGAGGCGATCGGCGGCGACCAGACCCAGACCATTACCCCGGCGACCCCGACCAAGCTAAACCCTCGCAAGACGGTGACGACGCCGACTCACCAACGACGTACCGTCGTCGACCCGGCGATGTGTGTGTGGCGGCAGCAGATCCTTGCAATCCGTGAGGCTGAGGCAGCGGGAAAGCGTATGGTGGCCGAGGTGCTGAAAGGCAAGCTCATCACGTCGTCGCGAGGCTTCATTCGCAAGATGGCGATGCGGTTTTACGGCGACGATCTCGATCAAGACGACGTTGACGCGACGGCGATGATGGCGTTTTGGCGGGCGGTGACGACGTGGCAGCCAGACGGCGGCAGCCCCTTTGACACTTGGGCTCGCTGGGGGATGAGGATGGAGCTTCAGAAAATGCTGCGAGCGTCGAGGATGATTCGAGGGCAGAAGCAAGAGCGTGTGTCGTTGGCGTCGCTGGATGCTGACGAGGCAGTGTGATGGCGACGAGACGGCGAGACGGTGGAAGCGACGAGACGGCGAGACGGCGAGACGGCGAGACGGCGAGACGGCGAGACGATGACGAGACGGCGAGGAGATGACGATGCTTCCTGACCCGCTGATCGAGCGTGCCGTTA
>CALLYL010000850.1 GCA_937859535.1 uncultured Myxococcales bacterium | reverse complement strand
GCGGCCCAAAATAGACCGCCTCACCATGCCGTTTGTCGTTCACATAATGCGCAGACAGAATCGGCGCACCATCGGGACCATAGATGACGCCGACTCCGTGCTTTTTGCCCTTCACGTAGTGCTGCTGACTCACCATTTGACCGTTTTCATAGGTCACCATGTCGCCGTGTAGCTCTCCGCTCACATACGACGCCAGCAGCTCCGACCGACCCTGTTCATCAAAGCGACGCAGCAGTCCATTCATCTTTCCGGCTTTGAAGTGAACACGCTGCAAGACCCTGCCATTAGGAAAATACTCAACAGATTCTCCGTCGAGCTGATCATTCTTATACTGCGACTTCTGATGTAATTTCCCGCTCTGGAAAAAGGAAAACTCGCCGTCCATTTTGCCGTCATGCAGTGGCCCGCGCATGCTGACGTTGCCATCCGCATCGTGATCGACATGCTCGGCCTTGTCACCAACTGGCCCCTGCGCAGACTCCGCTTCTGGACGATGCTTGGACTGTTCACTCATATTAGTTCAGCTTCACCATGCCGCCCTTGATCGCAGCCATCGCTCCGCCTTCGAGCTTCGCCATCGCCGCAGCCTTGACGTCGATGTTCACGCCCTCCAGCTTCATGCCTACCCCAGCCTTGATGTCGAGGTTCACGGCCGCTTCCTGCTTCATGTTGGCCCCGGCCTTGAACTTCATATCCGCCCCGGACTTCACATCGACAGCCGCAGAGGCCTCTGCCTTGATCCCCTTCTTCGAAACGATCTTGATGTCGCCATCGACGTTGATCGTCAGGTTCCCTTTCACGGTCAGGATGTAGTCCTTGTCTACCGTGTGGCTGAACTTGGCCTTGTTCTTGTGCGTCTCGTCCTTATCGACTTCGACCGTCCGCTTGCCTTTGACAGAGTGCTTTTCATCACCCTTATCGACCTTGACCGTACGATCTCCCTTTTTGACCGTGAGCATCTCATCACCCTCGGTCACTTCGACCTCGCGGTTCTTTTTCACCACGATCTTGTCGTTGTTGTCGATCTTGGCGCTGCGATCGTTTTTGATCTCGGTCTTGCAGTCGTTGTCTATCTTGGCGGTGCGGTCGTGCTTGACCTCTATGTTCATGTCCTTTTGGGCATGGACGTAGATCTCTTCGGAGTCCTTTTTGTCCTCGAGACGAATCTCGTTGAAACCACCACCACCCTTGCTGGTACGGCTCTTGGTCGTGCTCTTGGTCTGGTTGTCAGGAAGCGCGTAGGGAACCGTCTGTTCCGCGTTATAGACTGCCCCGGTAATCAGGGGTCGGTCGGGATTCCCATCAATGAAGGTGATCACCACTTCCTGTCCGATGCGCGGCAGAAAGAACGTGCCATAGCCCTTCCCTGCCCAGTGCTGAGTCACCCGAACCCAGCACGAGCTGTTTTCGTCCTTCTTCCCTTTGCGATCCCAAGGGAACTGGACCTTGACGCGACCGTACTTGTCGGTCCACATCTCTTCGCCCGACTTTCCCACCACCACTGCGGTCTGGCTTCCCAGCGCCATTTGGCGACGGGTGCGTCGCGGTGGACGGAAGACCACGCTGGCGGGCAAGGCTTCGATGGAGTTGCCGTAGTTGCCTCTGTCCCCGATGTGATTGATGCTGCGAATCACATACTCTTGATTGAGATCGGCGCGATCGTGCTTGGTCAGCTTGAACTTGCCACCGGCCGTAAAGCCGCGACAGTTACCGCTCGCCCGCAGGACCTTCTGCGCGTGCTCCATCGATTCAATCCGCAGCTTGGCGAGCTTTTCTCCGTCGTTCTTTTTGGCGTAGTTACCAGGGTGATCATAGACCACCAGCGCCGGACTCCCACCACCTGTCTTGACGAACAGATCGGTCGAAGGAATCTCGAAGTTGTAGTCCGTCAGCGCGTAGCCGGTGGTAACCAAAGACTCTTCAAACGTGCAGTCTCTCAGACAGTTGGGAGAGTCATCGAGTCCCATTCGCACATCGGTCGACCCAGTACACTTGGCGTAGCCATCACTATCGTCGGAGAGCACCATCATGTGTTTGCCGTCGCTGTGCTCGAAATAGTAGAAGATTCCTTCGTCTTCCATCAACCGACTGACAAAGTCAAAGCTCGACTCCTGATACTGCACGCAGTATTCGCGCTTGGCATACGTTCCGTTCAGGCTCTTCTTGAAATCCTTCAGTCCCAGATCCGAAAACACTTCTTCGATGATCTCCGGAACGCTCTTGTTCTGGAAGATCCGGTTGTCGGCGTGTAGCGTCAGAAGCCACAACCAGGGCCGCAGCTCAGCGACGTAAATGGTGTGCTTGGGATCGTAACCTGATTCGACGAAGCGAGTCACGATTCCGCAGATGTGACGCTTCGACTTATCCGGCAGCACGATCGTAATCGTGACCGCCTTGCCCATGAGTTTCTTAAAATCGAGCTTTCGATCCTTGCAGAGAAACTGAAGCGTATAAAGGAACGGAAGGGAAATTTCCTCTTGTCCCTGAAACGACTCCAGAACCAAGGCATCCGCCGCAGGAGTCGACGCGCTTAGGAAGTCATGATCGCTCACGGTGCTGGCCTCAGTGGTTCATCGCTGTAGCGGGCAACGGCACCCAGCGCAACTCTGGGAACACCACGTAGCTTGCCTCCATAGGACAGAAAGGAAGTGAGTCCCAACACCGGCTGTTCCGCCCCTGGCTTGGGTTCCGGTGCCGGATAGCCCAGCCGCGCACGCGGAATCTCTTCGGCCTTGATGAGCAACGAGACAAAGATGTCGTACTCAGGACCAATGTAGAAACGCGCAAGCTGAATGAGCGCGTTCAGGCCTGGATGACCCGGCAGAAAGTCGAGGTAGCGCGCCCACGGCAGCGGTCCGATTTCAAGCTCGATGCCCGCTTGCTGATCCCAGATCATCGAGCCGATCATCGCCTGCCCGCCCAGCATTTGGTTTTGACCGCTGAGCCCGAGCTTGGTCCACTGCTCCTCTTCGATCGGACGCATCGCCCCCCGAAGCTGATGACAGACAATCTTGACCTGGAAGTGATCGCTGAGCAGAGTCTCCAGACCGGCGGCATCACGAGGCTGCTTGGTCAGAAGTCCCGCGTAGCGCAGCAAGGCCCGATCAGGAACCTTTAGACGCTCCTGAAGCCCCTCTGTGAGCATTCCCATCAGGCCATACAGAAAGCGTGAAAAGTGGTGCTCTTCAGGAGAGTTCCACTCGGTTCCAAGCTTACAGCTTTGCCGGACCCGAAACAGCAGCGACACCAGGCGATGATCGAAGATGTCGAGGAAGTCACGAAGCGCAAAGTCCCGTGCCGCATTCCGTTCCAGAACCCAATCGGTCAGGTTGTGCGGAAGAGGTCCATGCGCTCCGCCCAATCCCAGCATGGCTACGGTAACGGTCGGCGTGCGTGCTTCCCCCGCAGGCCGTTCGACAGCGACGACATCACTGGGCGGAAAGGCCAGCGAAAAAGAGGAACGGAAGCGCAGCGGCTCCGCTTCAGGATCGGCCCCCGATCCAACGGAATCAGCGTCCGGCGTAAGCATTTCAAGGAGCCGTATCAACTGATAGAAGTTGAAGCGATACGGCTCCGCATACAGCTCTTCGATTACAGGAGGTTGCGAGCGCCCGCCAGCGGTGGCCATTTCTTCCACGCCTCCTGTCGCTGACGGCTACGGACCACCAGCGTCGTAAAAGAGTTAACCGCCGTATACAAACCAAAGAATCGGCTGAGCACGGCCGACATCATCAGCGCGCTGTGACCAACGTACATTGCTTCATCGAAGACGATCTGGACCTCTTGACCATGCACAAAGCCACGCCACGCATCCCGTCCGGCTTGTAGCGTCTTGGGCTGGCAGCGCAGTTCGGTGATTCCTAGGATCTGATTTTCCGTTGCGGTGGTCGGACTCATCCGATACAGACGGAGGATCTCACGCAGCGAATCGCGACTCTCTCTGCCACCAATCAGCGACAAGTGATTGAGTGACAAGTGGGACACGAGCTGCCACAGCGCCGCACCTCCCAAGGGAGGAGTAATGGGTTCGGTCGGCTTCGATAGACAGGTGACCGCCTTCACCGGAGCGGCATCCTCCATCTGAAGTCGTGCCCGGGCGGGCATTTGCGCCGCCAAATCACGGTTGGTACAGAGGGTATGGGCGAACACGGTCTGCGTCGCTGGTTGCGTCGGCTTAAACCGCAGATCGACAAACGAAAGATAGGTGTCACAGCCGGTCATATCAGCGCGCCCGGTCGGCCGCCGCTGGGCATAGTAGAACGCCTGATGCTGATCACCACTGGCCGGGTGATTAAAGGAAAAGAATGGAGCGATGGTCTGGCTGGAGTTGGGATCGGCACTCATCGAGACCGCATCGATCGAGTGGATCTCGCAGGTCTTTTCCTCGCGCTTATCGGCTACGAGCTGATACTCTGGGAGTCGATGGGTCAGCCGAATCGGCTCCGCCGTCTTGCTGAACAAGTTGATGATCGGAGCGCAACCGAGCATAAACGTATTGCGATTCACAGCGACGGATCGAGAAGGCAGCTCGGAGAGCAAGATCAGGATGTCGGCGGTCTTCCTAGCAAGCTGAATGCGCGGCAGATCGATGTCAAAGAACAGAAATTTCTGCGGAAAGACAAAGTATTCCTGAAGCAGTCGATAGGCCGGATGCGCATACTCAGGAGAGGACAGAAGCGCGTCTTCGGCATCCAGTCCAACCGGGCGCAGAGCCTGCGGACCCATGTACTGAACCTCGGGTCGACCATCCGGGAGCAGAGCCACACCCACCGTCGATGCAATCAGCAGATCATAGATCGCAGAGGCGACTTCAGCAGAAGCGTTGACAAACAGCCGCAGGCTGCGCAGGTCCAGCTCTCCAAAGCTCTCTGCTTGGCACTCGATCTTGATGCGTAGCATCGCGATGCCCTTGGGATAGGCATCCAAATACGGATAGCGATCGGTCGCTTCGATCTGAGCAGAGACGACCGACACCGGCCACAACGTGGTGTCTGCTCCGGTTCGGAATCGACACAGAGCTCCGTTATCGGTCTGCGCAAACAGCCGCGCTCCCTTTTGAACCGTGAACCCGCCCAGTGGTAGACCTTGTTCGGAATCGACATCGAAATGCGCGATCGACATCGACGGTACGTTCTGCAGCAGATGCGGATACAGACATTCCAACAGAGAAGTTGAGATCAGCGGAAAGTCGGCATCCAGTCGCTGCTGAAGCCGCGCTGTTAGAAATGCAAAGCTCTCGATCAGTCGCTCAACATGTGGATCAGCACAGGCTTCAGCGGACAGATCAAGTCGGGACGCAATCTTGGGATACTTGCGTGCAAACTCTGCGCCCATTCCGCGCAGGTATTGTAGCTCGCGCTGATAGGCGCGCAGCAGCTCGTCTTTGGCTTCACTACTCATGGCTCTTGTGCTCCAACAGACGAGGGCTGGCCATCACGCGAAACGACACCGGCTCACGTAGCTCCTCCATCACCAAGGTTCCGGTGATGCTCAGGATGAGTCGTGACTCGGTCTGAACAAACTGCACCACCGTGACCCGAGGATTCGCGAGCCGAGGCTCATACGTCTCGATCGTGCTTGTGAGAAGCGCAATCAAGTGACGCATCGACTGAGGATCAAACGGGTTTACCCACAGCAGATCGGTCGCCCCATAATCAATGACAGAGCGCTCCCGCTCGAGCAGCTCATGGGAAGGCAGTCCGGACCGGGTGTTGAGAAGTCGCGAGATTTCCTCACGAACGGAAGTCACCAGATCGGAATAGGAAAGCGTGCGCAGCGGTACCGGTTCGCGCGGCTGCTCTGGCTTTCGGTCAGAGAGTCGCTCAAACAGTGGAACCGCAGCAACATGCTGTTTCGATGGAAGCGGCATCTTGGGCTACTACTAAGCGCCCTTGTTTTCTTCCAGAGACCAGTTGGAAGAACTCTTGCCCTTGTTGCCACCCGGCTGCTTCTGAAGCTGCTGACCGTAGTCCCAGGTGATCTTCTTGTAGCTAAAGGTCACCGTTTCGATCGGCTGATCGCCACCGCCACCCACCGACACGCTGGTGATGATGCAGCTATCGAAGGTGTAGGTCAGGTACTCGAGCGGCTTGCCAGCCGAGTCGGCCTTCCACACATGGACCTTCATGCTCTTGATGTCTTCGCCCGCGCAGCACTTCAGGTTCAGCGTGGGCGAAGCAAGGTCGGCCTGCTTGGTCACCGTGAAGTCTTGGTGGACACAGCGTCCCGAAGCACGGCTGGTGTTCGATGGGCCCGAGGTGAGCGGCATCGACACGCCGTGGTTAAAGGACAGAAGCTCGATCATGTCCTTGCCTTGGGCAGAGGTCGACTCTCCCTTGATTCCTTCAATTTCCCAGAAAATGTTCTGCATTTCGAATTCCCCTTCAGCCCCTGTTCCAGAGGAACAGAGGCGTTTCATAGCATCCCGTTATCAACCAGCGGCAGGCGGTGGAAGCTCTGCCACCAAGCGAATCGAAGCGGTCAGCTCATTGAGCTGGAAGTGCGGCTTAAGGAATGCCACCGCACGGTACACACCCGGCTTGCCCGGAACATCGAACACGTCGATCCGAGCCTCGCGAAGCGGATACTTGGCCTTGATCTCCTGACCTGCATCGTCACGCAGCAGGATGTAGTTTGCGATCCAGTTGTTCAGATAGTTGGCAACGTTTTCGCGAGTCAGGAAGCTGCCAATCTTGTCGCGCATGATCGCCTTCAGATAGTGCGCAAACCGCGAAGAGGCGAGCAGGTACGGAAGCTGCGAAGACAGCGACGCGTTGGCATTGGCCTGCGGCGTGTTATAGGTCTTCGGCTTGTTGGTAGTCTGGCCTCCGAAGAACGCGGCGTAGTCCGTATCTTTGCAGTGACACAGCGAGATGAAGCCGAGGTCCGACAGCTCCTTCTCCCGGCGATCGGTGATCGCAATCTCGGTCGGACACTTGAGAGCGATGTCTCCTTCATCGGTCTTAAAGGTATGGGCAGGCAGTCCCTGAACGATTCCGCCACCTTCCACACCCCGGATCGCGGCGGTCCACTTGTGAAGTGCAAACGCGTTGGTGATGCGCTGTCCCATCACATACGCGGCGTTGCTCCACAGGTACTTGTTGTGGTCCTTGCCGTCGGTGTCTTCCTCGAAGCGGAACTCCTCGACCGGCACCGTCTTGGCACCGTAGGGAAGTCGACCGAGCACGCGGGGCAGAGCCAGCGCAACGTAGCGGGAATCCTCGGACTCACGGAACGAACGCCAGGTGATAAGCTCCGAACTCTCAAACAGTTTGGACAGATCACGCGGATTGCCAAGCTCGGTAAAGCTCTCCATATCGAACAGACGCGGGCTGGCTGCGCTGATGAACGGAGCGTGTGCAGCCGCCGCAACGTTGGAGATTTTGCCAAGCAGCGAGATGTCCTGCGGATGCCGACCAAACTCGTAGTCACCGACGAGGCAGCCATAGGGCGCGCCACCGAAGGTACCAAACTCCTCTTCATAGATTTTCTTGAACAGATTGCTCTGATCAAACTCGGACGCCTTCTCAAGATCATTGAGAAGTTCCTTCTTGGTCGCGTGCATCACGCGCAATTTGAGCGAGGAGCTGGTCTCGGTGTTCATCACCAGGTAGTTCAGCCCGCGCCACGAGCCTTCCAGCTTCTGGAAGCGCTCATCGTGCATGATGGCGTTGACCTGCTGGGTCAGCACTTCATCGATGTGCGCGATCTTTTCGAGCACCAGTTTGGCCAGATCAGTAGTCGGCGAAACCGCCGTCGGATCCACCTGATTCACGAACTCGCCGATCAGCGTACGAGAGTGCGCGATCTGCAGCTCATCGCGGGCCATCTTGCCATCGCGGATCAGGTTGTCGAGGACGTCCGTCGTCGTCTTGGTAGTTGTTTCATTTTCAGCCACGGCAACCCCTCCTTAGCTCGAAGCCACGCTCTTGGCAGCAAGGGCTTTGACGGCCCCAAACTTGTCTTTGTCAGAAAGCAGCTTCTGAAGCTGGCCCTGCAAATCCTCGTTCCCATCCAGCTTGGTCAGTAGGTCGACCAGCCGCTGCCGCATCTCCAACATCTCCCGCAATTCCTTCGTGGCCTTCACGATTGCGGTCGGATGAAAGTCATCCAGGTGTCGGAACGTAAGCTCCACCCCAAACGACGACCCGTCCTTCTTGATCTGGTTTGGTACGCTGTACTTTAACTTCGGTGCAATGTTGCCAAGCACCTGGTTGAAGTTGTCGCGATCAATCTGAACGAACTTGCGTTCCTTCAGCCTGGGCAATGCATCCTGCTGGCCTGCAAGGTCCGCAAGAATGCCAACGACGAAGGGAAGTTCCTTCATCTGGATGGCGCCGCCGATTTCCACATCGTAGGTGATCTGGACCCGTGGCGGCCTTACACGGTCGAGTTTGTGCTGGGTACTCTCAGACATCGTTCCCTCACGTCAGCCTGTGGGGCGTAAAGTCCCCGGTTTCATCCACAGACGCCAGGGCCAATCCTTGGCATCTCACGAGAATTCCTTCTCATTCATTCCGAATGCGGTCCCTTTACCCCCAGCAGCGCATAGATCGTTTGGCGATCGTTCCCCTCGGCGACAAGCTCACCAAGTAGTTGGATCAGATCCATGTTACCCCAAGACACGGCCCGTTTCACAAGGTATGGAACGGGACTGTGGGGCTCTGTACGCTGAAGATACTCAGCCGCTTCGACAAGTCGTTGATATGCTTGAACCCGGCTCCGAATGGGGCCGCTCGAACCCTCTTCCGATCGGCTTTCCGCTCGGGTCAAAGGCTTGGCTTGGTGCTCGCCCTCCATCGCGACCTCCGTGGTTTGCCCACCCTCCGAAGGGTGTCCATCTCCTGCTGCTGCGTGCTCGCTGTCAGGCGATGCAACCCGTTCGTTTGCGGGAGCGGGTGTGTACTGCGCAATCAAGGCAGTGATGTCTCGCACCAAGTTACGCAGTTCCCGCAGCATGGCGGGTTGATCCGGTAACTTGTCGAGTACGAGCTGCTCAAGCTCGATCGCAGCAGCATCTACCGCAGCCAGCTCGCCAAAGCGTGCGGTATAAAACGCCCCGCTGGTGTTACTGGCTGCTGCCAAAAACGTCGCAGGTAGGATCTCATCTCCACCGCTCGGTGCCTTTTCATTCCGCAGGGCGCGCTCCCACTCGATCCAACTCAGCGCTGGGCGTTCGCCATAGGCTTCGGTGAGCGGCACTTCCTTCATGCGCAGTGAGACTTTGTGGGACAGGTACTCTAGCGGTGCCAGCCGATAGGAGGAATCGCCTTCCTCCATCAAGGGATACAAGCTGCCCCAGTAGCGCGAAAGGAGCTGGGTGCAGAGCTTGATTCCCAACGTCAGGCCAGGGAGCCCATAGAGCTTGAGCCACGCTTCGCAGAGCCAGACCGCGATCTGCAGGTCTTTGCTCCGCTCGCGCAGCGCCTGCTGTCCCAGTAGCGACACCTTGGCAAAGTCCGCTCGCTTGAGCTTAACCTGCCAGATCCCTTGCGGAAGGCTCTCATCCTCTTCACGACGAGCTTCACCGATCGCGTCGTAGGTTCCTTCATAACGCAGCCATTCCCCTGCCGGCTCGCGCTCCGAGATTGGCTGGAGGAGTGACTCAAGGTCGATGGAGGGCATCTCAGACATCACGATTCCTTACTGTCCATTCCGACCGCGAGTAAGCGGGGCCAACGTCGGCCAATCCACCGGAATCACCAGCAGATCCTTGCTTTCCGGAGGATTGAGGACAATCCGCACAAAGACCACAGCCTTGTTGTAAAGGAATGCCATTTTGGCTGCACCGCTCGGAGTATTTCCCTTGTTGGTGTAATAGGAATCGGGCAGCAGTCGCACCCGTCCGGTGTGCTTGCGCTCCGTGATATCGACCATGAACTTCAAGACGTGCGGCTGGCGATCCAGTGACTTCCGCAGGTCTGTCTGGGAAGCGCGGAACATTCGGATGATCCGCACGAGTCCCCAGATTCCTGCAAAGTCGAATGAAATGCTATCGTTCGAATCGACCGTTGCGCCGCGTGGTTGTCCAGTAGGTGCCGGTACATAGGGCCCGTCTTTCGCCCAACGCATCGACAACTTCACCCGATCCCCGAGCTGCCACGCCCCCTGCCCATCTTCGACCTTCTGGTCACCCGTGGAGAATCCCCACTCTGCAATCTGCTGACCATTGATCTCGTTGCTCTTGTTGATGCGATAATCGATCGAGACGTTGTAGCGAGCGAGATCGCCACGATCACCCAGTAGTGGGGCGAAGAACGGACGCACCTCGCGCAGGGCTTGCAGGAAGGTACTGACCTCACGGCCGACTTCTCCTGATCCGCCGAGCGTCTCGCGCCGACCGACGTAGGCATCGTACTGACGGATAAACTCGTCGTATTCTTGGAAGAACCCCCGGATGTCACGCGGGATCGCATCGGGATCATCCAGCGACTGCGCGTTGCGTGTAAACGGAAACTTCCCGGCCAGGTCTTGGTTAAAGCGCCGCGCCAAGTGCTCGTACAGTTCGAGGATCTTCTCGGCCGCAAACACCAAGCAACGCTTGCGTACGGAGTCATGGACGCGAGCTTTGGTCTGCAAGAAAAAGTCGGTGTTGTCGCCAGTCTGCTTCGGAAGTTTGTCCAGACAGTTTTCCGGAGTCACAGTGATCAGCGTGGTGTCAAAGAACGATTCCATTTCTTTGACGGAGTTACCAGGAGTCATTCGCTCGAAATACTCCAGTTGGTTGACGATGTTGCGCCACTTCCCAACCAAAGGATCGTCGCTGCGAGCACTGGTTAGCCCATCAAGCAGAGAGACCGGCACCTTGGCATAATCCCGCCCCCAGCCCTTCATCCGATTGCGCTGGGTCTTGATGTACTGAGACAGTGCATCGGCATCTTCAACGTCAAACGCAGCCAGCACCGGCGGCTTATCACCACGCCAGCTCGCCAGCTTGCTAGAGACTCGATACATCTCCTCTCGCTCTGGTAGGAGATCGATCCGACGCAGGATTTCCCGTGAGTCTTCCTGAAGCTGCTGATACAGCTCACTATGCGGAGCCTTTAGTGTCAGCCGGTCGTACGTTTCCAATATCTGGCGAAGCACGGAGGAGACTCGCTTTAGGTCACCGACCTCGCTGCTCAGCTCGTCTTGGAGCGCGTTCACATCGCCGCTAAAGCGCAACACCCGTTCTTCGCGACGTGCCTGGGCCACCAGCGCCGGCATATTCTGTCCGAGTCGCTCCAGCGCCGTACTCTTGACGACTTCCCGGATGTGCCGATAGACCTGCCCAAGACGATCACGGACATAGGTATCATAGGCATCCGCAAACGCAGTTGACTGTCGCAGCAGATCATCGTTCCACACCACGCGATAGGAGCCTTCGGAGTTCTGGGCGTGCGGCTTTTCCAGGTTCTGCTGCACAAACGCGAGCGATAGGAACGTCTCTAGGTTCGCCTTTAGCTCGACCACACCCTGCGTGATCACCAAGCGGTGCTTTTCGTTATCGCGGGCAATGATCACGCCCATCTGCGGAAGTTGAACTTCGAGCAGACGACGCCGTAACTGCTGATGGGATTGCTGCCATTCCTGTCGCAGCTCATCGCTCATTCGACCATCGGGAGAGAAATGCCGCAGCGAGGCCAGCACCTCCGAAAACGGATCGCCGAGTTCTAGGGAGTCCTTGGACAGCCACTGCAGCTCCGGTCGATTGAGATCCCGGTCGAGCCGCTGTAGGACATCGCGCAGCTCGGTGAGCACCGGCAGATCGGCACCACCGCCTTCACTCTCTGCCTTGAGCCGACTGATGTGCGCAAGGATTTCCTCTGTCTCAATCGAGATGGCGTTGTCGATGAACATACGCCGATGCAGCGCTTTGCAAATGGTTCGCGCCCGCGCTTGTACTTTGGGATTCACCAGCGCCAAGTCGAAGGAACGACTGGTCGCGTTGGCCAGCGCCTCTTGATACAGCTCTGCATTACGCAAAAAGATCGGTTGCAGCTCGACCCCAAACACGTACTTCACCAGCGGCACCACGGTATCGAATCGTTTGTGGCGTTCACTCCCAAGACGGTTGTAGGTATCGACGTTTTGGACAAACTCCAGATACGCATGCGACAGATCGCGCAGCTCTTGAAACTCTGGCATCGCCTGCAGTGACTGAATTTGGACGGTCTTCGAAGTCAGTCGCTCCGTACTTGCTCCAGCGCTGCGGGAAGATCCCGGCTCTCCCGCAGGTGGAGGCTCATCACTGGGCAGCGGAGCAGAGATGTCTCCTTCCAGTCCCAGCACCTGCTTGGCTTTGAGTGCCAGTCCCTCATGAAGACCGCCCAGCACCACCCGCTCAAACGAGCGCCGCATCGCCTCCTGAACATCATCATCAAGAGAGCTAACCCAAGACGAAGGGAGTCGCACACTGAGCAGACGACTGTTGGCCACATTGCCAATCGCCGCGAGCAGCTCTTGGGTCTGCTGCGCAAAGCGATCCTTGTCTTGTGCCACCGAAAGAGTCGTTTCGACCGGAACTTTATCAAGGAATCCCATCACCGCCCGCACATCGCGGCTCAGGTTCGCGTACGCAGTCCACAAAAGGAGTACGCTCACCAGGATCGACGCACCGAGGGCGATGCGCACCAGCCGGAGGGCTCTCGCCTGA
This sequence comes from uncultured Myxococcales bacterium, assembly GCA_937859535.1. Lineage (GTDB taxonomy): Bacteria > Myxococcota_A > Polyangia > Palsa-1104 > JAEUJZ01 > JAEUKA01. Next base: position 6,045 of record CALLYL010000850.1, on the reverse strand, counting down.
TCCAGAACCCCCTTCTTCAGGGGTCTTGCCAGTCCACTCTCTGGAAAGAGCTTTTTGGAAAACAGATCATGCACAAAGACTGGACGCTTCTGTCCTTCGTCTTCTTCCGACTGCTTCACCATTGCACTGGCAGTCGTCGCATCACCACACATATACACGCCACGCAGCAGGTTCGATTCGCTGTAGACGTTGGCGCGAAAGAGCTGATCCAAAAAGGTCTTCATCGGCTCGCGCAACGCTTGGGTATTGCGTGGGAGCAGGAAAGCCAAGTCCTGCTCCTTCTCGGACAGCTTGGCGCTGGCAAGCAGATCGATCTGAAGCCCGCACTGGGTCTTATACAGCTCCGCAAACGCTTGATCGACCCAACTGGGGTCGTACGACAGATTCAACGGAAATGGAGACGACCAGCCAGCAAGCTGTTCTCGCTGATGACTCGCCAGTCCTCCGCAGAACGCGGTAAACCCCGGAACCGCGTCGCTCTTGCTGATCATCACGTACGTCGGCAAACGCAGAGACATCTCCTGCTGCAGCCGCTGTAGGCGCTGATACAGTAGTTCACTTTGACCCTTGATCTGATCTGGGTTGAGCTTGTCATCTCCCACCAGCGTGGGTGCCCCGACCACAATCAACACTGCATCGAGGGGACGCTTCGGTCGAGCCGCACGGAGGAGTCCGCAGAAATAGACAAACAACTCCTCTTCCTGCCATATCTCTGATCCCAGATCGATCGCGACTCCTTTGTCATAGAACCAGAATCGACAGTGACCCGCTTCCGCAAGCTGCTCACTCGCACCACGAAACGGCACATGCAGGCCGGTATTCTGCAGGATCGAAGTCTGTCCCGCCCCCTTTTCGCTGAGAACCAGACACCATGGCATCGCATAGCGGCCCGGCATTCCGCCCGCGTTCTGGTCCAGCAGTCGCAGCTCCTCCCCCACCAGTGCGCTCAGACTCGAACGCAGCTCAGCAATTCGCTTGACCCGCTGGGGGTCTTTGGGAGGTGGTGGCGGTGCAACTGGAGCTTCCTGTTTCTTGCGGCGAGACCGCAAGAATAGGAAAACTCCGACGGCAATCACCGCCAGGAGTAGTACTACTATGACAATGCGAATCAGCACGTGGCTCTTCCCATTGGCTCCGCGTTACATGTTTGCCGGCGTGTTCACGTACACACCATTTGCGATGTCAATCTTCCAGCGCTCAAGCAACACCGGATCGCGCCCGCCATCGCCCCGGTTACCCCGAGCAACGTGAAGGGGTCGTTGGGCTGTTGCGCCAACTTCTGAACCGTCTCATTGAACAGTCGCGGCGTGAGCGATAGAGAGTTCGCATTCCCATTCAAACGTCGCAGCACCGACACGATCTGATCTGGGCGACTCGCTCCCTTAAACGTCGCGGAGGCTGCGCCAAGCACAAACAGAGCGTCGTAGGTGTAGCCGACCATGAAGTCCTGCTCCAATGGCAGTCCAGGATTGGTCGCAACAAAGCTCGACTTAAAGTCCGCTCCCTCTTGGCTGTCAATGAAGCTAAGCGGTGCCACACCGGTGATGCGCGACAAGTGGTTCTTGATTTTGTCATCGCCGCTGCGCGCCATCTCGATCAGCTCTCCAGTACGGGCGCTCGATGCAGCCAAGACCTGCGTGGTGCTCTCAAAGGAGCCCGGATTCTTGGCATCGAAAGGAAGATCCGCGAACCCGCCCACCACTTGCTGGCTATTTGAGCCTGGAATCAACACCACGAAGCTCGGCTTGGCATCCAGCAGCGTCTTGGTGGTGACGCTCAATAGGTTCGCATCGTTGTCGCGATACGAAAAGAATCGATCCGTCTTGTTGTTGATCGGATCACGGCGCTGCCACTCCGGGGTGAACTTGCGGCGAATGTTTTCGCCATAGGAATCGGTTACGGACAGAAGTCCAAGCTGCGCCGTACTCTTGCCACCAGATAGCGTCACCAGTTCGCGGACGAGCTGCAGACCCTGCTCTCTTTCCACAGGCGCGAGACGATAGAACAGTCCCTGGCTGGCGGCGTCGGCAATTCCGCTGTCCATGATCGCGGGTGAAATGGTGGGAATACCGGCGGCCTTGATACGGCCGATCATGTTGGTGGCGGCTGACGCAGAGTTCGGTCCGATGATCGCCAGCACGTTGCGCTGTTCGATCAGAATCTTGGTGGCGTTGTCCGCATCTACTGATGAAGTTCCAACGTTACAGACATCGAGGGCAATTGGCCGAGAACCATCGAGCTGAACCAGCTCATTGATCTGACGCACTCCCAACTTCAGCGCGATCAGTCGATGTCCCTCTATGGCGCGACCATTCTTGTCGCGAAGATCGAGGAGCGCTCCCATGTGGACTGCATTGGGGGAGGGACTGTCGGGAATCGTAATCGTACACAGTCGCTCGAGCGGAGTGTTCGGCAGACAGAGCTGATCGGTTGTACAGAAGCCTTGCGTACCATCGGGCGACACACACTGACTGTCGTCCGTACACTGGTTGTAATTCATGGTGAGCGTACATCCAGAGCTGGCCACGCCCACTGCAAACAGAAGCGGCAAAAGCGAATTCTTAAGCATTAGTAGTTTCCTCCAATAGACAGACCCAAACCGCCCGGAAGCGGTGCAAGTGATCCAGTCAGGGTGCGCTTGGGCGCGGTGGCGGGTTCCTTTCGCCCCTCTTCCGAGGTTTGTCGGATTCCCTTTTTCAACGCCACGATCGCGAACACCCCAGCCCCCGCAAGCAGCGCACCACCGGCAGCATAGGAAGCTGTCGATCCGACTGACAATCCCGTGCCTTTGTCGCGCAGGGCTCGCTTCTTCTGTTCATCAGACTCAGCCACAAACTGATTGAAGTTGTCTCCCGACTGAACGGCCAAGCCGACTCCGGTCAAGACACCAGCAAGTCCAGGAATTGCCAGAGCCAGACTTGGCCACAGGTATTTCTGTCCAGGAGGAGCGGGCGTAAGCAGAGCAATCCGCTCAAATGCTCGTCGACGTAGCCGAGGATCGGCGGTCTCAATTGCCACAAAACGGCGATAATACTCGAGCGCTTCCTTGCGCTTCCGAACCTGATCGAAGCCGCTCGCGATGTGATACATCAGAATCGGATCACGACGAAGCGCCAGTACCTGCTTCATCTGATCCATGATTTCGTTGGCCACCGCTTGGTTACCGGCCCGGAAGTCTCGGACATACTGCGCTATCAGCTCCTCGGCATCGGCGGCCTCTTCTGCTGCGAGCATCGGTGCCGGCTCGGGTGCCTCAGCACTGATCTTGGGCCGACCGCTCCCCTTCTCTTGCGAGGCATAATACTGGTCAATGTAGGTGGTGAGATCCGCATAGATGGTCGGATCGATCTTCTGCTCATCGTGTAAGTAGCGCTGGTAGTACTCCGACGCTTCCGCCGCCAACCCGAGCTTGCGGTAGGACTGCCCAATATTGAAAAGATATTGCGGCTTTGGGTCGAGCCGATAGGCATGGGAGAACTGCTTAATGGCCCCCTCATAGCTTTTGCTCAAGAAGAGACGGGCTCCCTCTTCCTCATAGATTGCCGCGCTCTCCTCTTCACAGAGAGCGGGATGTGCTTGCAGAAGCACTGCCGATACCAGAAGTATCAGCCAGCAGAGCACACGCTTCACCACAGTTCCCCCACGAATACCTGTCGGAAAGACAGGTGTCAGTAATTCTCGATGCTATCACTACCTAACGGTTCTACACAGTACGCTGTAAAGGCTAGCGCTTCCCGACATCTGCGCTACTGGCCGTTGTTGTATTCGCCTCTGACTTGATGTCGATCCGATTCTCCGTCCTTGGGGCCGGTCCCGTGACGGTGGTGTCCACTTTGTGTTGAAGGATTTCGTCCAAACGATTCCCGACCGATGTCGACCGCCGATCCCAAATCAAGTGCGCAACCAAGATGTAGACCACCGCCACCCCAACCAGCGAAAGCAGCCATGGCCGTAGCTGGGGAAGCCAGCTTGGCGTTTGGCCGTCCAGTGTGTGCGAGTAAGCCTGCGGATACAGCGGCGTACTTTCTGGGAGCGCCGGGCTGCGTTGGAATAACGTTACATAGGCCTGGTTGCGATAGTGAGCGATCTGCGGCGCACTGGCCACGCTACGATGTTTTCCTCGGAATCCCAGCGAGACCGCCAGCAGATACACTGCGAGCACATCGGCACGGGTCGCATCCCGCGACTGGAGTAGCTGATCCAGGTTGTCAAAAAACCGCGTTCCGGCATCGTGAGTTCCGACCAAGCGCTCTTCTAAAAGATGCGTGCTCCAGTATTCTTTTCCGATCCACTCAATGCTAAGGAACACTTCGTCGGCCATGGCGGCCATCACATACTGGATCTCGTGAAAGCGCTTCTGCTCTCTCGGATCACCACGTCTCTGAATGGTTTGCTGCTGGGACTCCATCAGCTCGACCAGCAGCGCTTGAACGATGTCCGGAGCGATCTGCGATTGCTCCTCTCCGGGGACTTTCTCTTCGGCCAGGATGTCTGCTTCACGAATCTGGATGCTGTCTTCTTCCGGCGATGGCGTCAGCGAGCGCTCGATCTGCATACGATGCTGGAGCACCGCCGCATAGAACTCGCGGAAGTAGTCCACCAAAAATAGCTGCTCTGACGACTCACTAGCCATTGCTCACCCAGCTCAGCTCGGTGCAATCGACCTCAGACCATGGTGCATCGTACCTACTCTTTGTTTGCAACATAGAGGTAGGCCTCCGCTGGACGAACACCTGGCGGCTTCTCGACAGAATTTCCAATCACCAGTGGCTCATTGGGTACGATGAACTCTGGATTCATTTGCAGTTGGAAGAGCAGCATTCCACGAGTCGCGACCAGACCCTCTAGCTTGTCGATGGGAGTCCGAGTTGCACCTAGGAGTCGACGCTCTCGCAGCACCTTGAAGCGACTTGTGGTGCCAATCAGACTGCTGGCAACCCACTCGTTGATCTGTTGGTCGGTCGCTCCGGGCGCTCCCTTGAAACCAAGGACCACCGTGCGCCGAGTCCACTCTCGCTCGAACTGGAGACCGAACAGATTGTTCTCATTGCGGAACGGCAGCGCAGTAAACGCCTCGGAAATTCCGTCGCTGAGTGATTGATTCACGAACTGCACGACCTCCGCAAACGACCGCCGCAGGTTCAGGTGATCGTACGCGGGAAACAGCGGTGGCATCAGTTGATTGCCCACGCCTGCGACACTCCCCGCCACCGCCGTCAGCGCGACATACAGCGCATAGGGATGACTGGTTCCCGTTGCAAGCAGCGCTTCAAACGGCGGCAGGTTGAGTACCAACTGCGAAAGGAGGCGTCGATTCTCTTCAATGGCTGCTGGCTTGGTGGTAATGGCCGGGGAGCGAATCACCTCTAACAGATAGGTTGCCTTGGCACGGATCAGACTACTCACCTGCGCGCACAGCTCACCGAGCGGAGAATCAACCTCAACCCGTATCAGTGGGGGAATGTATTCAGAGGGAACAAACGCGCCGTTTTTGTAGACCACCGCCATCAGCGGCAAGGCCACAAAGCGGGGTGGCGGCGTCTCAGTTCCTGCGATCAAACGGAGTCGTGGTTTTAGACGAGGAATCCGCAGGGGCCTTCCCCCGCTGACATCATCGTCCACTTCATCTCCAGGAATCGACAGATAGCGACCGAGATCTCCATCGCCCTTGCTGCCCCCGGTGCGCTCGATGGGAACGACCAGATAGACGGGAACCGGAGTGTGTTTGGCACTCTCGGCATGAGACTTCAAGTCCACCTGAAGCTCCGCAGCCGGACCCGTACGGAAGGCGACCACCAGACCATCTGGAAGGACCGCTTCTAGCTCGGTGATACGCAGCGTTCCGGTAAAAAGCTGTGTGGACTCATAGCGCAGTCTTGTTACACCAAATTGATAGGGAAGACCCAGACCCAGGTGATACGTAAGGAGCTTCTCTGTCCGATGCACTAGCTGCTGGAAGTGCTGCGGAGCGAGGAGCATTCCCTCGTGCCACTGAATCGTTGGTGGAAGATCATGCGCGCTTGGCATTCCGATTCCTAATTCCCA
>CALLYL010000849.1 GCA_937859535.1 uncultured Myxococcales bacterium | reverse complement strand
GACGCGACTTGGCGTTGAGGCTGCCGGGCGGGAGTTGACCCAGGCGTGGGTCAGCCCAGCGCAGATCGCCATGCCAGACAGCGCCAGCACGGACAGCCCAGCGAAGAACAGCGCGTGAGGCACACTGTCCCACAGCCCGCCGAGCCGACCAGCCATCCAGTATCCGATTGCCGTCGCGCCATACCAGGCCCCGAGCCAGCGACCCCTTCGGGCAGACGGCGCAAGCCGCAGCACCAGCGATGGACCGAGCGCACCGATCAGCAACTCACCCACGGACAGCAGCCCCAGGCATCCAAACAGCCAGCCTAGACCCACCAGGGAGCCGTCAGACCCGAGCAGAGCAGCAATAACCAGCGGGACGTAGGCGAGGCCGGTTGCAGCCACTCCGATGGCGATTTTGGCGGTAGCCGTTGGCAGGCCGGGCGCGGTCTTTAGGTGACGCAGGACGCGAGCGAGCAGCGGCGAGACGGCCAAGACCAGACCGGCGTGCAGCGACGCGACGTAGGGAACCGGCAGTTCCCAGCCAAGCAGGTGGCGGTTGGTGTTATCGCGAGCCCATAGGAGCAGCGTGCTGCCCGCCTGCATGTGTGGGACAGTCAGCAGCACCGACAGCGCGCACAGTCCCAGCACCATGACCAGCGACCCGCTACCATTGGACTTGCTGGCCTCTTTCTGGACAGATGTTTCACGCTCAGCGGCCCGAAGGACGCCTGACTGAGCTTGGAGGATGAGCCAAGCTGCGACGAGGCTCAGCGACGCCAGCGCAAAGGCAGCAGGCCAGCCGAGCCAAGCGCGGGCCGTCTCACCGATGACCGGACTTACCAGCGCGCTGACGTTGGCGAGCAGGTAAATCAGCGTCAAGCCTCGGTCGTGCAACTCCGGCTCAGCGGCAAACAGACGGGTCGCGATGGACTGGGGAGCCAACTTCGCTGCGCCAGCCCCGAGCGCAACCAGCATCAGCCCGACATACAGCATCAGACGACTCTCGGCAGCCAGGAGTGCATAGCCCGTCGCTGCCACCACGTACCCGAGAGAGGCCACACGCACGATGCCTAGCCGACCGTCTGTAAACGCACCAGCAAGCAGCGGAGATAGATAGGTAGCAGCGATGAAGCAACCGAGAATGTCCGTCGCTTGGGCGGTGGTAAATCCGAGCTGTTCGTTGAGGTAGAGCAAAAGCAAACTGGCGAGGAGAAAGAAACCAAACCGCTCACAGGCGACCGAGGCTGAGAGGGACAAGAAACCGGGCGGGTAAAGGCGCATGGGGCACACTCCTTGAGTGGGCCGAGCGTCTCTTGATGAGTCTGGTAATGAATCTCAGTATCGCGGTGGTACACAGGTAGTAAAAGCGAGACCGCCGTGTCACTGCACGTCAGAGGCGGCAGCCCGAGCGCGCTGGTACAGCAGCAGCAGTCGTGGGTGGTACTCTTCCGCGTACACCCAGTGCGCGACGGGATTCCATCCCTCCTTGCGCATCTTGGCGTCGAGCTGCACTTGGTCATAGCGCTTGAGGTAGGCGATCGAGAACTGCTTGTCGTCTCCATCGGCGGTCTTGACCGTCGCCCGAATGTCAGCGGCGTAGCTTCCTGGCACCGGGCAGGCGTCGAAGTCAAGCACAGGCTTGATCTCGATGTTCTTGATGCCGGTCACGTAGCGACGCAGCAAATCATGGAACATCCGATCCATCGACGACATGTCACCTGTAGGCGCTCGGCCCGCAAAGCGACGGTCGTTTCTACGGATCGCGGACTCGTTGTTTGCTGGGGCCACCGTGGCAGGCACGTTGAGCAGCAAGAAGTCGCCCGGCGCGAACCCGAGCAAGCTGTTACGAACGAACATGATTTCGTTTTGAAGGTTGGCGAAGGTGTTGCCGAACATGCAGACCAGTCGCCGCCGATGGGCGCGCTCCGGTGAGTGAAGGAGCGGTTTGTAGCGCTGCAAGTTGTGGAAGTTGCCCTGGATCGCGCAGACCGAAACACTCAACCGGTCGGCCAGCGACTCGGCAGCGAAACGATAGGCCGCGCAGCAAAGCGGCTGGCTGATATCGAGCAGATACAGACGGAGGTTGTGATTCTTGTGATGCTCGAGGAGGCACTGGGTCAGCCGGACTTCGTCCTTACCATCGCCACAGCCCAGGCCAATGACATCCAGACCGGCAGGCCCGGCCAGCTCCGCGATGCGCTCAGCGACGCGACCGATCGGCATCAGCGTCCGCGCAATCTTGTAGACCTCTTGCTCGGCGATCGAGCACCACGCGGCGGCGCTGCTGTGGTCCAGATAGAGGTAGGTCTGCTCCAGATGCCCACCACATCCATTCAGCAGCATCGTCATCTCGTTGTGGAGCTTCAGCGCGTCATATTCAGGCGTCAGCCAGCAGTTCGGCGCGAGGTCGGGGGAGCGCTGCCGCCGAGTGGTGAGTTGCTCGCCGATCGGGCTGGGGTCGATGCGTAACTCAGGCACCGACTGAAGGTGCATGATCGTTGTGCGAGTGGGGGCTCGCCGCCCCGTCTCGACGTTGCGCAGTGTGCTGTCTGAAATACCGGCCCGCTCGGCAAGAACGGCCCGAGACAAGCCCGCTGCTCGTCGCCGCTCCATGAGGTCTGCACCCCAGGCTTTCAGAGCCGCTCTCTCGCTGCTCTTGGGCTCGACGATGCCGCCCGCCAGATGGAGCTGAGAGCCAGTATCGGTGGAAACCGTTTCGGTCTGCTCCCTCTCTGCTCGTGGAAGCGCATTACCAAGGGTCGCCATAGCCCGACGCAGCGCGGCTCGCTCCGTCGGTGAACTAGTCTTGCTTAAGCGGTCGAGCACCTGCATGGTGCCCGAAAACAAGGTACGAACCGGGATGCTCTCAAACTGTTCCACGACATCCTCCTACTTGCCCGAGAGCTAGCACACATCCGACGAGCCGCAAAGTGTTTCTCGTCGCTGATAGCGAAGCCAACCGTCGATTCCGAAGTGACTGGCCACACGCTGCAACACCGCTACGGCTCCCCGTGCGCATCGTCGTCACGAACGAGCAGCGCATGCACTTGCGC
>CALLYL010000848.1 GCA_937859535.1 uncultured Myxococcales bacterium | reverse complement strand
GGCGTCAAATTCCAGATGATCCCGAATCCCAGGAGGCGTCATGGCCTCGAAGTGAAAGTGATGGGGAGCCAATACCTCGAAGTGACCTGAATAGGCCCTCTCGCCAGCACCAATATAGGTCTGTGTACACCTTTGTGAACAGTAGACGTCGCCACTATAGCGATGAGTGGTACTGTCGCTTTGCCACTCCAGGTACCAGGTGACACCGTTTGTGGTCAGACCGTAGGAATCAAAAGGAATGTTCGCACCCGCATCGGCATCAATCACGTAGTTGGGAGTGCCGATCGGAACTGCGGATGGATGCTGCGGCAGAATCACTCCGCTCGGCGGGGTATAACTCTGGGCGAGCGGCAATTTGCCACTACATCCCGCCAGAGCAACCAACGCAAAAAGAACAAGCTTCTGCATCATTGTCTCCCTCACCCCAGCAAGGCTATCACGACTGCGCGGCGGAAGGGATGGCCCGAAGCGCAGCGGCTACGGCCCGAACAGATCCACGTCCAGTCCAGCAGCCTGCTCGACCATCGGCATCAGCGACCACTCCTTGGGTATACAGCGCGAGCTGCCGCTGCTTGAGCGCCGCGTGACAGAGGGTTTCCATATCGAACAAACGCGGTGGAATGGCTAGATTCCCATCGACCCGCAGCTTCTGTCCCCGCCCCGGTGCCGCTCGACTGAGGAACCGCCGCAGCTCCAAATCCGCCGCTTCCAAATCGGCTTCTGCGGTCAGAACTTCCCCACGATAGCGCTGGTTTTCGACGCGGGACTGAATCAGCGCCACTTCGCCGGCCTCCCCGGATGCAACCCGCTTGGTATTGACCTCAACCAGTCGATCGAGGCTGGCCAGGGTCTTGTGTTTTCGTTCCAGCACCAGTCGCGCCGTCAACGAGGCCACGTACGCCGATGCCGCCTCTGCCCGCAGCTTGCGCAGCGTATCGAAAAGCTCCGCTTCAGCCACCGACACCTCTGCTTCGGCCACCGCAACGCGTCCGCTCCGCTCTCCGCCCAGCTCGATCGGAAGCGTAACCCCGAGCGTAGTCATCAGCGGTGCCGATTGTCCGGAGACATCGAGCTGCGCCACTCCCCCGGTGAGCATCGGATCCGGAAATACCTTGGCGACCTCGACCTGTGCCTTGGCGAGCGGAACTTGAAAGCGCGCTGCCGCCAAATCCAAATTCTCTTGGGTCACGCGATGCAGAAACTCCGTCAACGTCAGCTTCTGCTCCGGCTCTGCCCTCAACACCGAAGCAGGAATCAGCCACAGCAGGATTGTCACGAAGCCCAGGCGGCTCATGGGGCCACCTCCGAAAGCGGGGCCTCAGGAATCGGCGGGCTCTCTTCGGACTCCACCAGACCCGCAAACGTGTCGACATTCGAGTCGGAGTCAGCAGGTGGCAGCTCGCGAATATTACGCATTTCAATTACATACTATAGAGCAGGCAGCACGAACAGCGTCAGCAGCGTCGCACTGACCAGTCCACCAACGACGACGGTTGCCAGCGGCCTCTGCACATCCGATCCGATGCCGTGGGCCAGCGCCGCCGGTAGCATGCCCAGGGCTGCCACCGTTGCCGTAAGCACCACCGCTCGCAGCCTCTGCATGGCCCCCACCGCCACTGCCTCGGCGAGCGGCATGCCGGTCTTGCGCAGCTCATTTAATCCCGATACCAAGATCACACCGTTTTGTACCGCCACCCCGAACGCGCCATAGAGCAAAATGAAGATCAAGACCAGCACAATCGGAATGATGATCTTCGCAAAGAAGATCGGACGGGCCACCAGCGATGTTGCCGAGATCGCGTCACCTTCCGTCATCTCGTCCTGCGGACGTTCTTCGCGTCTTCGCAAGATCGACTCCATCACCACAATCGCCCCATCGACAATGATGCCGAAGTCGATCGCCCCCAGTGAAAGGAGGTTGGCAGGAATGTTGGTCATCCGCATCAAGATGAAGGCGATGAGTAGCGACAGAGGAATCACCGTAGCGACGATCAGCGCGCTGCGCGGACTGCCCAAAAACAGGATCAGCACGATGATCACCAAGCCAATCCCTTCAACCATCGTGTGCGAAACCGTATTGAGTGTGGTGCGAACCAAATCTGTCCGATCCAGATAGGGAACCACTTTCACATCTGCAGGAAGCAGGCCGTGGTTCAGGGCGGCCACCCGCTCGTGCAGACCGTCCAGCACGCGCGAAGGATTTTCGCCACGCAAGAGCAGCACAATGCCACTCACACCATCTGGATTTCCGTCCTTGCCGAGGATTCCGTTTCGCTGAAGAGCCCCGAGCTGTAGTGTCCCAAGTGAGCGCAGAAACACCGGTGTGCCGTGCTGCTCACTCACCACGATGTTTCCCAAATCTTCAAGGTTGCGAATCAGACCAATTCCGCGCACCACAAAGCCCTGATCGCCGCGCACCAACATGCTGCCGCCCGCATTGCTGTTGTTGTTGGTGATGGCCTCTGTCACATCTTTGAGCGACACGCCATACTGAATCAGTCGCGCCGGATCGAGGATCAGTTGAAACTGGGTCGTCTCACCGCCAAAGTTGGTGATATCAGCCACCCCAGTGACTTGTCGCAGCGTCGGTGCCACCACCCAGCGCTGCAACTCTCGCAGCTCTCGTTGACTCCGCGATGGACTCTCCAGCGTCGGCCTGCGCCAAGGCACTCTTGGCCCTCAGGTAATCGGTCTGCTCGGAGGCCAGATCGGGAGAGTCTAGCTCAAACAGTGGCTGACCCTTTTGTACGGAATCACCAAAGCGCACAAAGAGCTGCACCACCCGGCCCGGCAGCGGTGCGGTCACTCTCGCCAGCCGCGCCGGATCGGCCTCTACTTCCGACGGAGCAGCCAGCAAGCCCGAGCGAAAGAATGTCTGTGTTGGAACCCTGCACTTTTCATGGCGGGCGCAGGGTAGTCTGGGAACTTAGTACAAAGGAAGCACCATTCTCCATGCTCTAAAGGGATGCTGGTCTGACAGCCTGCCAAGCAGAGCGCCCAGTGTGCTATGCACTGTTGATCATGAACGCACAAGGCACGTTTACGGTTCAGCTCGATTCAGCGCCTCCCTATGACACAAGTGATGGGGTCACGCTGGCTCGCACATCGGTCAAGAAGCAGTTTGTCGGCGACCTATCGGCCAGTAGCACCGTTGAGATGCTCGGTGCGCGGACCTCGGTCAAAGGCTCTGCGGGGTACGTGGCACTCGAACACGTGCGCGGAATCCTCGGTGGACGCAGTGGCAGCTTTGTCCTGTCTCACACCGGCACGATGAATCGCGGACAACTAGAACTCATCGTGCGTGTAGTGCCCGATTCCGGAAGCGGCGAGCTGACTGGTCTCCGGGGGTCCATGACCATCGACATCCAAAACGGAACCCACTTCTACGAATTCGACTACGAAATCGACTCTGCACAGAGCGGTGAGACTCCGTAACTGTCAATGAACTCTCCGTGATTCACTTTGCTGCCCGGCTTCGCTAGCTCGGACCATACAGTCCGCCTCCGCACGCACTGATGGAGCAGGTGTTCCTGGCTTCCCCTTTCCGGCAGGATGTGAGAAGATGGCTCTGTGCCTCCAGAAACGAGAGCGCGATTTGCTCACAGCATCATCGCTGAAATCCTCTCACTTCCCCAGGAAAAGGGTGCCGCGATCCGTCAGCGCTGTGGACCAGCCTGGCAGCAGATCGTCCAGGCACCTCCTGTATCCTGGCTCGATGAGGCTACTTACAACGCCCTGACCCAAGCGATTCGCTCGCAGCTCGGCGATGGTGGCATGATCAAGCTGTATCGCGGCATGGGTCGACGGTTCTTAGACAATCCCAACGTACAGAGCTTTGCCGAGTCGGCGATCCGCTTGCTCGGGATGTCTCCACATACTCTGCTCAAGGCTAGCCCTCGCGGCCGAGATTCCCTGGTCCGCGGCTGTGGAACGCTACAGTACGAGTACGTCTCGCACAACTCCGCCAAGCTGCATCTGCGCAACTTTCCAGCCTCTACTTTTAGGTCAGGAACCACCGTCGTGCTGCTCTCTGGCACCTTTTTGGGCCTGCTCGATGCAGCCGGAGTCTCACGCACCGCGAGACTGGAAACCACTGGAGTTGATCTGGAGTCTGGCCACGCCACGTTTGTCCTGCACTGGTAGCTCGAACAAGGGACTCGCCATCTGCCGGTGTTGTGTGGTTAGACTGTGGCATGCCTCTTCTCGACATCAACGGCACCTCTCTGTTTTACGAGGATACCAAAGGGAGTGGTCCGCCGATCCTCTTTTCCCACGGCCTGCTGTGGAGCGGCGAGATGTTCTCTGCACAAATCAAAGCCCTCCGCACCAGCCATCGCTGCATCTGCTACGATCATCGCGGCCAGGGACAGAGTCCACCGAGTCCGACTCCATTTGACATGGAAACGCTGTTTGATGACGCGGTCGCGCTCATCGAAAAACTGGAACTGGGACCGGTCCACTTTGTCGGACTGTCGATGGGCGGCTTTGTAGGAATGCGGCTCGCGGCCCGTCGGCCCGAGTACATCAAATCGCTCGTGCTCATCGAAACCGCCGCCGATCCAGAGCCACGACTGAACATTCCCAAGTACAAAGCGCTGGCCTTGCTTGCAAGTCTGCTCGGCTATCGCATGCTGGTGCCACCGATCATGAAGATCATGTTTGGGACCGCGTTCCGGCAAGATCCCCAGCGGGCGGAGCTACGTCGAAAGATGGAGGACCACTTGGCCTCCCTCCGTCCTGCCGAAACGCAAGCCGCGCTCCGGTCCGTAATCCGCCGCCGATCGATCGAACAAGAGCTGGCCAGCATCCAGACCCCGACGCTGGTGTTGCATGGCAGCGAGGACACCGCGATCCGCCTGCCACGAGCGCAAAAGATGGCAGAGGCAATCCCTGGGGCCCGCTTGGTCTTGATTCCCCGTGCCGGACATACCTCAACGGTGGAAGAACCCGAAGCAGTAACCGCAGCCCTGGCCGCGTTCTATCAGCATCTGTAGTGAGGGATGAGGGACTCTCCGAGTCCAGTTATCCCAGCGGAGAGTCGGTGATTTATCCCAGCACCGGCAGCTTGCGGCTCTGCTGCTTTTGAAATGCAGGCTGTAGCACCGCTACCACTTCGGCCACCAGATCATAATCCGCGCCGCGTGTCACCTGGGCGGAGATCAAGTCCCCAGGACGAAGCTGCACGTCGGGATTGCTCTCACCGAGCGTCAAATAGACATGGCCATCGATCTCAGGAGCCTGTCCGGCATGCCGACCCTTGAGCAGGAACTCACTCTCTTCGGATGGTCCTTCGACGAGCACCTCGATGCGCTGACCGAGTAGTTCCTTGCGCTTCTTTTTGGCCACTTTGCGCTGAATCCGAAGTAGCTCACGCCGTCGTCGCTCCGCTTCTTTGGCCGGCACCAGGTCTTCCAGCTCCGCAGAAGGAGTCCCCTCCTCCTGCGAGTAGGTAAAGACACCGACGTGATCCAGCTCGGACTCTGTCACAAACTCACAGAGCCGCTCGAACGCCTGCTCTGTTTCACCAGGATGTCCGACAATGAACGCAGTCCGCAGGAACACTCCCGGAAGGTGCTTGCGCGCTCTCTCGATCATCGCGTAGACGCTCTTCCCTGTATAGCCGCGCCGCATCAGCTTGAGCAAATTGTCATCAATGTGCTGAAGCGGACAATCGATGTACCGGCCCACTCGCGGCGACTCTGCCATCACCTGTAGCAGTTCATCGGTGGTTGCCGTCGGGTAGGTGTAGTGCAGGCGAATCCAGCGCAGAAAGCCCGCATGATCTTTGGGCACCTTGCCAATCCGACGCAGCAAGTTCGATAGGGAGGGCCGATCGGAAGACCGATCGACATCGAACGGCAGATCGGTGCCATAGGTCGTCAGATCCTGCGCCACCAAGTTGATCTCGACGACCCCCTGCTGCGATAGCGCTTCCACCTCGGAAGCGATCGAGTCCATCTTGCGACTCCGCTGTGGACCCCGCAGCTTGGGAATGATGCAAAAACCACAGGGGCGATCGCAGCCCTCGGCAATCTTCACATAGCGGAAAAAGTTCGCTTGGGAGGCCGGACGCGGCGTGGTGTGATCGTACAGATATTCAGGAATTGGGGCGACATCGACGGTGTGATCGCTACCGCGAATCGCTGCCGCGACTTTGGCGACTTCTCCCGATCCCAGGATGTGATCGATCTCGGGAATCTCGCGGGCGATCTCTTCCGGGTAGCGCTGCGACAGACAGCCAGTCACCACCAGGCGCCGACAACGTCCGGTCTTTTTGAACTCTGCCATCTCGAGGATGGTATCCACCGATTCCTCTTTGGCGGCCCCGATGAATCCACAGGTGTTGACGACGATCACGTCAGCGGCCTCGGGATTGTCGGTAATCAGATGGCCGGACTCATCGGCCATGCCGAGCATGACCTCGGTATCGACACGATTCTTGGGACAGCCGAGGCTGACGAAATAAACAGAAGGAGCAGTCACGGCGGGAGCATGCGCAGCTTACAACTCGCTGTCAAGGTGCGTCGCCATCGGATCGAAAAAGAGCTACTTGCCGGCGAGCTGACGAAGAGCCGAAGCCCAGTCCTCGACATGGTGCGCGACCACCAGTTTGCCGTCCTTCACGGTATGGATGTCGATGGTCATGATCTTGAAGCTGCGCCCGCTGTGCGGAACGCCAAAGAACTCTCCCGCCGGCGTGCCACTGGCTTCACTGCGGACGATGATGCGATCGCCGCTCAGCAGCACCTCCTTGATGTCCCAGACCAGATCGGGAATTGCCCTTCCAAAGCCAATGACCTGCGCGATGAATTCCTGGCGTCCTTTGCTGACGGTCTCGCCTGCGTAAGAACGCCACTCAGGAACCGCGATTTCGGAAACGATCTCGGCGACGTTCTTCTGGGATGGGCGGGTCAGGACATCGTAAAACGGAGCAATCAGGGCGCGGGCGGCTTCGTGGCTCATTTCGTGGTGCATGGGACTCCTCCGACAACTGGTTCTTTTTTTTGGTTTGCTGTGCTTCTTACGCGCAGCTCGGTATGGACTAGCTTGCTGCCTCCGTAGGAACTGAACAATCATGCTTGATCTTGACTCACTGTTCGGTAACATCGAACAATCATGCACGCTCGTGATCTCCCCCTGCTAGCGGTCTTCGCTGCGGTGATCCGCCACGGCTCATTT
>CALLYL010000847.1 GCA_937859535.1 uncultured Myxococcales bacterium | reverse complement strand
TCCGCCATCACAGGGACACTTGAAGCTCCGTCAGATGGCGGCACCACGCAGGCACTGCCTGACTTGTCGATACCTTCGCTTGTAGAGAGGACGCAAGACGGGCGAACGGATTCCGACCCAGACAGGCAGACAGAGTCTCTGCCCGAAGACGCTCAGGCCGACGGACGCTCCGAGCGCAGAGCAAAGCGCAACACGTCGACTCGATTCACCTTTGGTGGGCTGGGCCATTCTCCCTCGTTGGTGGCCACCCTCATTCTCCAGTGCGCCAAGGTCCATCTGCGACCGCTCTCATTACCGGATGGCACGATCATCACGCTACAGCGAGCCGGAACCCTAACGGTGGTTTCTGCACCCAAGGCCGTGTCTGCTTCAGGAATCAACGAATGTCTCCGACAGCAGTTCCTTGGTACTCCGAGTCATGTGCTCCCGCTGAAAGCCACGCTCACCGTTCATCGCTGAGGAAATAAGATGCTATGTAAATACTTCATATATGCCGTGTTCCCCCTGCTGATGCAGCCCGCTTGTGTATCAGAGCGCATCTTGCGGCTTGAGCAAGAGGTGAAGGATCTTCGTCAAGAAACTGCGGCCAATCACACGACGATCTCTGCCCTACAATCACAGGTCACTGATGGACTCACCCTTGCGCTGTGCAGTCCAGAGCTCAAGCAGCTCATGGAAGACGTCAACAAGGAATGTGTCCCGGCCTCGAAGCGAGATCAGGTGGGAAGCTGTAGCACCAGTCAGATTCGTCCGGCGGTGATCGGGGCCGATCCAGAACATCGCGGACGCTTCCTCAAGCTGATGTCACACCTTCCGCACGAGGTTCTGTATGTTGCAAACAAGGCCAATGCAGTGGCTACGTATCGCAAGCATCGACTGGAAGCGCTGGCGAAGCCGGCACTTCTGGATAACACGGTGTTTCTGGTCGTGTCCTCTCCTGAACTCGGTCCAGAGGAAGCGGGTCGGCGCGCCTTTTTTGCAGAGGACTTGCTGATCGAATTGGCCGTTCCGAGCCGCCGCATCCGTCGCTGGATCTACGAATTTCCAGCCACTCCAAAAGACATTGTACGTCCCTCGGATTTGCCGGGAATTGCCGAACCCAAGGAGCTAAGCCGTGGTGTATGGATCTTTCGTGCCGACTGTTAGGAAGCTCTGTCTGTCTTGGATGCTGGTTGCTGCTTGCGCCTCGGCACGGGCGGACTCGGGCACTGCGCAAGCGGATGCAGAGGCCTCGCTCTTGCATCGACGGATTGAGCTGTCGAATGCGCGGCAATGGGACCGCGTACGCAAGCTGTGGTTGCCGCTGTATCTGCCCCCGGCCAAGGTCTATGTGGTGAACCTGTGGTCGGTGCATTGTCCGCCGTGCCGCAAGGAGTTTCCGCAGCTCCGAATGCTGCAACAGGGCTGGCGCTCGCATCCGCAGGTGCAGTTTGTCTATCTGTCCGATCCGCTGGGGGATGAAACGGCAGAGGAAGTGGTCTTGTTCTGGAACAAGAACCAGTCGATGCTGCCGGACGCCGACCCGACGCGCACGGAGACCTTGCAGTTGCGGCAGTCCTTGGAAATCGACAAGAACCCAATCACGCTGCTGCTGGATGAAAACCGGATCGTGCGACAAGCGTTCGTGGGAGAGGTGGGCACTCGTCCCATCGGTCGATCAATCGAGCGCCTCTTGCAGTCCGCAGAGCCCGCCTTCGGAATCGCCAAACCAACCAAGCGCGCCGCCCGCCAGAGCACCACCCCACCCCGCCACTAAGAGCGCCTAACAGAACCGAAATAGCAGCCTCGGCAGCATAACTTTACAG
>CALLYL010000846.1 GCA_937859535.1 uncultured Myxococcales bacterium | reverse complement strand
TCTTGATCTTGCGCAACTCGGTGAGGATGCCTTTGAGGCGCTGCTCGAACTCACCGCGAAACTTGGTTCCCGCAACGAGGCCGCCCATGTCGAGCGCAAACACCACCGACCCTTTGAGCACCTCAGGGACTTCGTCGCGAGCGATCTTCCAGGCCAGTCCTTCCGCGAGTGCGGTCTTACCAACACCGGCATCACCGACGTAAAGTGGGTTGTTTTTGCGCCGCCGACACAGCACCTGCATCGTGCGCAGCACCTCGCTTTCGCGGCCAATCAACGGATCGATGCGACCGGCCTTCGCTTCAGCCACCAAGTTCACGGTGTAGCGATCGAGCAGCGACTTCTTCTTATCGGGCTCGCCGCCCTCTTCTTCCTCGGCATCGCCATCGTGCTCCGAGTTCGACAATCCCAGATCGCTGGCCTCGCTGTCCTCGCCGCCGTCCTTTTCGATCCCATGCGACAGGTAGTTGATGACGTCGAGCCGCGTCACGCCTTGGCTTTCGAGGAGAAAAATCGCGTGGCTGTCCTGCTCGCGAAACATCGCCGCGAGCACATCCCCCGAGCTGATCTGCGATTTCCCCGACGAGTGCATGTGGAAAATCGCCCGCTGGAGCACCCGCTGGATGCTGACCGTCTGCTCCGGTTCGTGATCGACCCCGTCAGGCAGCGAGCTGACCTTGTCGGTCAAAAACTCCTCGAGCTGTTTGCGCAGCTTGGAAATGTCGACTGCGCACGCCTTCAGGATTTTCGCGGAGCTAGGCTCCTCGGTGAAGGAATACAGGACGTGTTCGAGGCACAGATACTCATGCCGACGCTTCCGGGCATAGGACATTGCCGCGAGAAGCGACTCTTGTAGCTCTTTGGTAATCATGGGCGGTCGCGATGTAGAACGAACATAACGCTCCCCCTGCCCGGTCGCCATCCCCCGTTGTGACCAGTTCGTCATCACAGTCGCCAATTTGCCGATTCAGACGGTAGACCTTGCGGATAAACTAGGAGCGTTGGTTAGGATGCAGGTCTGCTCACAGTGCGCTCACACGCTCTTGCCGGAACCGAACCGCCCGAGCGGTGAACGTCGGCACTGTCCGCACTGCAAAGCCGACTTGCCGACGGAAGAAGTGCCTTCGGAGTTGTTCGATTTGCCGGTACCGCTGCGGCAGCTCCCCACCCCGCTTACCTCGCAGGCCGAGGAAGACGCGCTGCCGGTACCCCTGCGCCCGGCGCTTGACTATCGCAAAGAGCGACCCAAGTCATCGCCCCCACACCCACCGCCGCTCCACGTTGTGGTCCCGTCCGAAAGACCAGACAGCAGGCCACCGCGACACTTGCCACCGCCCGGGGTGCTGCCAACTCTGTCGATCGGCCCAACCAGCAACCCACCACCATCGGCGGCGCAGATCACCATGCCGGAACAACTGGGGCCTGGAAAAGCGACCACCGGCTCACGGCCGCTGTCCGATCCAGCGGATCCAGCGGATCCAGCGGATCCGGCACGACATGAACCGGGTGAGGGAGTACGGGCCGATCGCTCAACGACCAATGCCAAGCCGCTGGTGCTCCCGCTGGAAACGACGGTCAGCGATTCGAGCCCAGGTGATGAATCGACCACGGCGGATCGGCCAGCCTCGCATCCCTCTCCACCGGTGCAGGCCCAGCCCTCACCGCCACCGACCGATCCGGTCCAATTGGGTCGCTTGGCTGCACGCGCCGGGAGCACCCAAAGTGCGAAGCCGATCTCGCTAACCGCCAAAAGTCCGGCCCCACTGTCACAAAACAGCGCAAGCAGTCAGCCGGGAGACATGCCCCTATCGGCGATGTTCTCCATGGCCGCGTCGCGTCAGAGCCTGACCTCGCAGACCCCACAGGCTCTCAAGCTCGGCTGGCTCATCGCAGGATTGGCGCTGGCCGCACTGCTGCTGCTGCTGACGATCTTGGTCTTGGTCGAGCGCAGCCGCGACACCGGCCCCCCGCTGCTACCCCCGGCTGGCTCGATGCAGTAACCCGTCCCCGGTGGCCGGTTCGTTACACCAGCAGACCAAATCGCTCGTGAGCGGACTTCGACAACATCTCGCGGTGATCGGGATGGGCGATATCGATCAGCGCTTGGGCACGCTTGCGCAAGCTCAGGCCATAGAGCATCGCCACGCCATACTCGGTGACCACGTAGTGGACATGGGCTCGCGTCGTCGTCACCCCTGCGCCGGCCTTGAGCATGGTGACGATCCGCGACTCTCCTCGGCTGGTCGAGGACGGCAGCGCGATGATCGGACGACCATTTTCGGACAGCGCCGCTCCTCGGATGAAGTCCATCTGGCCGCCAACGCCGGAGTATTGCTTGCCGCCAAGCGTATCTGCACAGACCTGGCCGGTCAGATCGACCTCCAGCGCGCTGTTGATCGCCGTCACCTGTGGATTGCGACGGATCACATCGGTGTCGTTGACGTAGGCGATGTCGAGCATCTTGATCATCGGGTTGTCGTCCATGAAGTCGTAGAGCCGACGACTACCGACAGCAAAGCCTGCAACGATCGCCCCCGGATGAACCTTTTTGCACTCTCCGGTGATAATGCCGCGCTCGACGAGGTCAATCACGCCATCGCTGAACATCTCGGTATGGATGCCCAGTCGTCGATGCGAGCCCAGCGCCGCCAACACCGCGTCGGGGATTGCGCCGATTCCCATTTGCAGCGTAGCGCCGTCCTCGACCAGGCCCGCGACATGGCGACCGATCGAGCGCTCGAGGGCGCTCAGCGGCTTGGGCAAAGCCTCCAGCAGTGGATCATTACACTCCACCATCGCGGTCAGCCGACTGACATGGATCAGGCCGTCGCCGTGGGTACGCGGCATATTGGGGTTGACCTGAGCGATCAGGATACGGGCACAGTCGCTGGCGGCCCGCCCCACGTCCACCGAAATCCCAAGTGAGCAAAACCCGTGACGATCCGGCGGTGAGACGTGGAGCAGCGCGACATCGAGCGGCAAGATGCCCTTGCGAAACAACCTCGGTACTTCCGACAAGAACACCGGGATGTAGTCGGCTCGACCATCATTTACCGCATCACGCATGTTGTGACCGACGAACATGACGCTGGCGTGAAAGCTGTCGCGATGTTGGGGATCGACGTAGGCCGCCGAGCCCTCGGTGTGCATGTGGACGATCTCGACGCCGCGCAGCTCGGAAGCGCGCTCGACCATCGCGGCAATCAATCGCTGCGGCGCAGCGGCGGCAGTTTGCACAAACACCCGCATGCCAGAGCGAACCAGGCTAAGGGCTTCCTGGGGAGGAACATACCGAGTCATGGCCGACCATTCTGCTTAGAAGCGAGCCAAAAGCAATGGTACCCGGCCCACCTACAGTGGAACCCATCGATACGATCCCTTGCAAAATCGGCATTCGGGACTTCCCAAATGCCGCTAGATCCTTCCCGATTGCCGTTGGGGACTTCCCAAA
>CALLYL010000845.1 GCA_937859535.1 uncultured Myxococcales bacterium | reverse complement strand
GGTCGGCTGCGAGGTGATGGATAAGCCGCTGCCCGAGGTGAAGCTGCTCGGGATGGCTCCGACCGAGATTCGCAGCGCCTCACACAATACGCACAAGCTGTATGGCGTTCCGTTTATGTATCCGTCGATTCATCAAGGCGAAGTGGTGGCCCGGATGTATCAGTGTCGGGCGACGGCGCGTGAGGCGGAGTTGGCTTGCTACGAAGCGTTCCCAACGCCCGTTCCTCCCGATCCGCAGAACGGCGGAGAGCGGGGTGATCTCAAGGCCGCGCTCAATATCTTGTCGTCGGCGCTCTATGTCATGCAGTGCAAGTTTGTGGGCGGTCACTACGGAGTGCGTCGCAAGCCCGGTCCTCTCAAGGGCTGGCGTCCTCCCGCGAAGAGCTAGCTACGGCGCTCCGGTAGACGTCGTCTGTTAAAGCGGACGCGACCTTGTGTGGTCTGCGATTGGTGGAGATGGCGAACCCCACCGTGAATTGTTGCCAAGCTTGGGATCTTCTCTTCACAGAGTTTTGCTAGGCTCCGGGATGTGAAGACACACGCCCAATCGATTTCGTCGGTGCGCGGTCTGACGCGCTTGGCCTTCCGTGCGGTTTTGGTGGCCTCGGTGCTCGCGCTGTTTGGATGCGCGGGGGCAGAGCTGGACGATCCGGTCGCCCACGATCCCGATGCGGTGGCCAAAGGAGCGGCGCTCTACGTCGAGATGTGCTCAGTCTGCCATGGCACCAAAGGTCAAGGGGTGTCCGCTCCGGCGTTGAACCCGACGACGCATTCCGATGACGAGCTGCGCAAGATCATCAGCGAACGGATGCCACCCGGAAGCCCTGGACGTTGTAACGGACGGTGTCCGCAATATGTGACGGCGTATATTCGAGCGGGAATGCAGGCAGGCCCGCCGACTTGTAGCGAACGTAGCTTGGGAACGCGGCGACTGCGTCTGCTGACCCGCAAGGAGTATCAAAACACGCTGTCCGACCTCCTTCCCAAGAGCGGCGGTGCCTGTGCGCTGCCATCCTTTTCCTATGATCCGTCCGGTCGAACCCTGAAGTCGGTTCACGTTGCGGGCAGCTTCAACGGCTGGGCTGGAACCATCGCAGGGGGAGGTTTGCCACTTTCGTATTCAGCCGTCGACAAGCGCTGGAAGACAGAGAAAGCACTCGACCCCGGTTCCTATAGCTACAAGTTCGTGCTCGATGAAAAGGAATGGATTGCCGACCCTTCAAATCCGCGCACGATGCCGGATGGCTTTGGGGGTCAGAACTCGGTGCTTACGGTGACGTGCAAGCCGGGGGCGGCAGCGCTGGACTTGACGTCCGACTTGCCTCCGGATGCACGGCCAGAAGGCTACGGATTTGATAACAACTCCGACGCGAGGATGGTGTCAGAAGGTCACCTTGAGGGATTCCGCAAAGGAGCGGAGATTGCCGCCAAACAGATCACCGACAACCTTTCGATGGTACTCCCTTGCGATCCGAACGGAGGCCGCAGTGCGGTCTGTGCAGAGCAGTTCCTGAAGTCGTTCGGGCTGCGGGCTTTTCGTCGACCACTTCGTGCTACAGAGCTTGCGCGCTACCAAGCTCTGATTCTTGCCCAGAAGACGTTTGCGGAGGGGATTTCCGCAGCCGTGCAGGCCCTCCTGACCAGTCCGAACTTTCTGTACCGATCGGAAGTGGGAGAACTGCAAAGTGACGGAACCTATCGGCTGACTCCCTATGAAGTCGCGAGTGCGCTGTCCTATCTGTTCTGGCGGAGTATGCCGGATCAGGAGTTGTTCGACGCGGCAGGCCGAGGTGATCTGGCCGCTTCCGAGAAGATTCGCGAGCAAGCCGCCAGACTCCTGGCCAGTCCTCGCAGCCGTGAGGTCATCGGAGCCTTTGGCCTTTCGTATTTGGGTGCAGAAGACATCCTGACCAACAACAAGAGTACCGTGCTGTATCCCGACTTTTCTTCCGCAGTGCGCACGGCCATGGCAGAGGAAACGCAGCGGCTCTTTTCGCACGTCACCCTCGATGGCAGTGGGCGGTTCGATGAGCTGTTCACAGCGGACTATTCCTTCCTGAATGCCGACTTGGCCAAGCTGTACGGAGTGGGTGGGGTTTCGGGAAGTCAGCTTGGGAAACAGCCCTATGGATCGATTCCGCGTTCGGGAGTGCTGGGGCATGGCAGTGTGCTGGGTAGCTATGCCCACTCCGATCAAAGCTCACCGATTCGTCGGGGTCTGTTTGTGAGACGGCAGCTTCTCTGTGAAGAGCTTCCGCCGCCACCTCCCAACGCGGGCGGAGTTCCCCAAGTTGATCCCAAAGCCACCACCCGCGAGCGCTTCCGACAACACACCAGCGTAGCCTTTTGCAAAAGTTGTCATCAGTACATCGATGATCTTGGCTTTGGCTTTGAGCGGTTCGATGCTGTCGGAAAGTGGCGTGACGCCGAAAACGGTCAGCCGATTGATGGAATCGGGGATCTCAATGATCGCGAGGCGCTCGGTTCATTGTCACACGCGCCCTATAGCAGCCTCAAGGAACTCGGGACCATGCTCGCGGAATCGGATCGGGCGCGATCCTGCTTTGTCCGCAAGACGGTTCGCTATGCTCGTGGTGCGCAGGAAGATGTCGCAGAAGATCTGTGCTCACTGTGGCAACTGCAAAATCGCTTCCGTGACAGTGGCTACAGTGTCAAAGAGCTACTCCTTTCGCTGACCCAGAGCGAAGGGTTCGTGCTGCGGGCTGCTGAAGGTTCGTCCCACTAAGGAGTGTCCCATGAGTGCATTTTCTCGACGATCTCTCCTTCGTGCTGCGGCTACTGCTGCGCTGGCGATTCCGGTCGGCGGTCTGTTCCCTGTGGCGCGACGTGCGTTTGCGGCACCTTCCGGTGGGGCCCGGCGTGTGATCTTTTTCTATTTTCCTGACGGTGTCGCTGGTCCCGCTGCGGATGGGAGTCCGAGCCTGTGGCACCTGCAAGGTCCAGAGCGCGGCTTTTCACTAAACGAACAACTACAAGGTCTGGGCACATTCAAGGATGACTGCGTATTCCTAAATGGACTGTCCTCTGGTCCTACCGACACTGGTAGCCATCCCGGTGGAGCGAAGAAGATATTGACTGCGGTCGATGGTGGCAATGGTGAGTCGATCGATCAATATCTGGCTCGAACCGCAGGCTCTGGAACGCTGTTCCGTCACGTCTATTTGGGCGCGATGGCAAACCACAACAACGCTTCTGGGGACAAGCACATTTCGTATCCAAGCGCGGGAACCAGCGCGACGCCGGAAGACAGTCCCATGAGGGCGTTCGAGCGGTTGTTTGGGAAGACCAATCCTTCCGGTGGCGGCGGCGGTGGTGGCAGCCAAGACACGCTTGCGGCGAGCGTCATTGATACAACCATGAAGGATCTCGAGGAGCTGCGGGGTCAGCTTGGTAGCGTCGAAAAGAAAAAGCTCGATCTGCATGTGGAAGCGCTGCGCGAAGTCGAACGACGGGTGAAGGGAATCCCAGGGATGATGCCGCCTCCCAAAGCGACTTGTTCGGACCCGCGCATTGATACGAGCGGACTCACGGATTCGGTGCTGTACGATCCGGGGAACTTCCCCAAAATCTTGCGCGCCCAGCTCGATCTGATGGTGCAAGCGATGGCATGTGGGCTCACCAAAGTGGGCGTGGTGCAGGCCTCCCATCACACCAGTGAGCTGATCATGAGCCGCTTTCCAGCAACCGAGATGTACGATCCGAAGTTCGATATGCGGAGCCATCAGGCCTCGCACTACGGACCAAGTCAGGACAAAGGGAAGCGCGAGTTCCGAGACTACTTTTCGCAGCGGCGGTGGTGGGTCCAGCAGTTTGCGTATCTACTGGATCAGCTCAAGCAGCGCCCAGAAGGCGATGGCACGATGCTCGATTATTCGCTGGTGGTGCTCTGTAGCGAGATCTGTGATGGCAACACCCACAGCCATGACAACTTACCATTTATCGTCGGTGGTAGAGGCGGCGGGGCGGTGACTTCTGGACGGCTCCTGAACTATGGCTATAAGCGGCACGGAGACTTACTGGTTTCAGTGGCACGGGCCATGATTTATGGCGCTTTGGCGATTCCAGTTCGGGGCCGCTATCAGGATTCCTATCCAGCGGGTTTTAGTAAGTAGGAATCAACCATTGTCGACGAACACAGCATAGCGTGCGATTCGATCCAGACACTCTGCAACGCGGCCTGCTATCGTGCGGCGGAGCGACTCTGGCTCGGGTTTCGGACCCTCTGGCAGCTCGCTGGGAAACTCGCCGTTTTCGACGCGCTGGGTCATCTCTTGGATAAGCTGCTGGCGGGTTCGATTGCCATCACAGAGGAGCGCGAGCTGTCTACCAAACGGCTCATCAAAGCGGATGTTATCCAGGAGCGGAGTGGTGACTTCCTTTCGTTCAAGGATTCGCAGCCGCGCAAACTCGCCAAGCTTTGGACGGTCCGATGGCTGGAGACAGAACGCTGCTTGAAAGAGCTGTAGCTTAAGGATTCCGGCCCCAAGTCCTGCGAGTAGCAGATCGCATAGCTCTCGACGCTGATGTAGTCGAAATCCCAGATCAAAATTGGCGGCCGCTTCGGTGTTGCTTCTCCGCAGCGACATCGTGAACAGCGTATTAAATGGGAGTGCTTTGGGGGTGTGCTCTTGGAGGATCACCAGCGCGGCTTTGGCAATCGGTTCCGCCACAGAGAGTGTGACAGAGTTTGCGTGAAACTGTTCTTCGGTGTCGCCGGTAATATCGGGGTTGGGAGACTTGCTGCGCACCGTCGAGCTGATCAGGAACTGCTCCATCGTCTCGGGACGGAGCCGCCGGTCCAACGCTTGATCGGCGTGACAGAGCAAGGTCTGGCGAAAGGCATTGGCGGTGATAAAGTCGCGATACTGTTCAATCACCAGCAGGTCGCCGCTCTTGCGCAGGGTATTGCGTGCTTCCGGTGATAAGCGATTGTCCTGCATCGAATGGAACCGGGCTTCGGACAGAAACTGGAGACCGTGCTCGGTTGCGGCTGTGATGAACTCGTGAAAGTAGAACGGTTGGTTGATCTCGCCGAGATCATCGTGAATGACATAGTCTGCTGGAAGTTCGGTCAGGCGCAGCAGCTCTGCTTCGACGTTGCGGCGATAGATCTGCATCTGCGGTGGAACTGCCGTGGCGACAAAGTTCACCATTGCCAGTGCTTGAGCGACCCGACGCTTAGGGTCGGTGATTTGCTGGGTATGAAAGCGCATCATATCGCGAATGGGGGCGCGTAGATGCCAGCCGGGATAGGTGTTGTAGCTCAGGTAGGCGATGCCATTTTTGGTCAGCAGCCGACTACAGATTTCGAGGATTTTTTTACGGACTGGCGCGGGTACCCAAGAATAGATTCCGTGGCCGATGATGTAGTCAAAGGGCTGCTCGCCTTCGCCGAAGTCGAGAATGTTCTGGTGTCGGAGTGACAGATTCTGAATCCCGAGCTGCTGGACTTCCTTCTGTCCCATTGCGAGCTGACGGATGGATAGATCAATGCCGACAAAGGTGGCCTGCGGCAGAGCCATGGCCATGGGAATCAGGTTGCTGCCGTCACCGCAGCCCAACTCAAGAACTCGACAAGTGGACAACTCGGGTGGAGTCAATCCAAACAGCGCAGCCAGCGTTGCAAGGTTCGCGGGGTGGGTCTGTTCCTGTCCTCCGCAAGGATAGGGTATCTCATCGTATTCAGTAGGCTTGACTGCATCGCTCATGAAGGGACCGCTCCTCACTAGATCATCTCACATCGCTGAGCGATGAGGAACGAGTTTCTTGCTTGCTGGTGAGGAGACGGCGGTGCAGTCGCTGCTTATCGTGGATACAAGTCTCCCTGTGGGGCACCCTTTTTCATGAGAGCCAGGACATCTTGGGCCAGCTTGACTTCCCGATCGAAGGTTGGATCTGCCAAAGCGGCCGCGTCATCGACAATCCTGGTCACAACCTTTTCCATCAGAGAGACTGCTCCTGTTGGGCTTGTGCGATACAGCTCTGCGGCCTTGTGCATATTCGACACCATCATGGCCAAGGCCACGGTCTTGCCAACGGATGGTTGTTGAAAATACATGTTGCGCGCATCGAGGGGATTGCCGGAATAGACAGAGCTTAGGGAGTCCGAAATCGGCTGCCCGGACAGGTTGTTATAGCCAAGCTGGCTGCTCGCTCCCAATCCGGTCAAGTTGGTTCCAGTTCCTCCAAGCTGAACGAGGAGTGCTCCCTTGCGCTTGCTCAGGAATACCGTAGCAACGTCGAGAGATGGCGAGCTGGTCGCGACACCTGGGAATCCGTAGTTCTGGGTCACTGTGAATCCGGACGTGGGGGTCACATTGACCTTCAGATCATAGGCCAGCGGAGTGGCCATCCACGGCCAGGAGTCTTGCATCAGTGCATCGACATCTTGCTGTTTGGCCAGGCTGAAGGCGTTGGCACCACGCAGATGGCTCAGCCGCTCGGTCAGCTCATTGCTGTGCCCAAGTCCCAGACCAAACAACGTGATCCCGATTCCGTCACTGGCACCATTGCCAACAATGGACTGAAACTCCGTCGCCGTAGTCGCACCTACGTTGGGCTGCTCATCAGAAAACAGAAACACTCGGGATTCCACAGCGACGCCTTTGTGGCGACTTGCAATCTCGTAGGCGCGACGAAGTCCTGCTTCCATGTTGGTAGAGCCATTGGTCTTGAGCCGGTTGATTTCCGTCACAATCATCGGATCATCTCCAGCGATGCTCTCAAAGACCGTGCTGACACTGCTTCCGTAGGTGACAAGTGAGACGCTGTCACCCGGTGTAAGCTGCCCTGCGATTCGGTTGGCGAGCAGATAGGCGAGCCGACCTGCGGTGGTGTATCCGCTTCCACTATCGGCGCGGCTCAGATCCCAGCCCATCGATCCCGACACATCTACCGTGAGGATGGCGTGAATCGTGGGCCGTCCGTAGGTTGCAGGGTCGACGTTGGAGGACATCCCAATCTGTAGCCACCCGGACTGTTTTCCATCGAGATCCGGCGCAATTCCTAACGCGCTGCGGAGACAAAGAGTGCGGACGCATGGGGTTCCGGTGAGCGGCAGATCATGCTCGGAGAATGCCGCCTCGACCAGCAAAGCGCTGGGCGGAGGAACTTGACCATTTGCAACCAGATCGCGTGCAGAAGAGAGATCTTTGACACCGCCAGGAGTGGCTCCAAACTCCGCACCAGTCCCAAGGCTCGCAGAGCCAAACGCCGAGCAGCCGGTTGACAAAGACAGTGCGAGAAGTGGAATCACAAGGGAGCGCACAAGGGTGTTCTTCATGGGAGTTCTCCGTCTTAAGAGGGTGATGAAACCCAATCTATGCATGGCCGATGCCAAGTGCCCAGATTCATCTGGGCGACGGATTCGGATGGAAGGACGATCTCGGTAAGCCTTGCGCGTAGGCAAGTTTGACTGGCAAAGTTTGCCAGGTCGGGAGAGGTAGGTTCGGGAGTGATGACGCTGTAGATGGCTACAGGGTGCGGTCCGAGCTACGGTCCTTTGCTGAAGTCGCAGCTCCCGCTGGGGCAAGTAGATGGGACGGTGATCTTGGCTTTGCCATCGCGCCAGAT
>CALLYL010000844.1 GCA_937859535.1 uncultured Myxococcales bacterium | reverse complement strand
TCGATAAGCTCTCCGACAGGAAGCGCATAGACGCCGAGCTCGACACCATCGAGCGCCTGCTTGCCGTCGCAGAGCTAGGCCTTTCGTGGTCCGATCTCGGTCCGATCGAGCTGCCTCAGAAGTAAGCGACGCGGTTAGGCGAGGGCTCGCAGTCCTTCGCGGTCCGACAGGATGACGCGCCGACCCTCGGTGGCGATGAGACCACTGCGCTTAAACTGACTGAGCGTCAGCGACACCGTCTCACGCGTCGAACCGATGAGGTTGGCCATCTCTTGGTGGGTGATCTTGAGCGACACCAATGTGCCACGGCTGTCGTCGATGCCGTAGTCTTGCCCGAGTCGCAGTAACAGCTCGGCGAGCTTGGAATTCACGTCTTTGAAGATCAGGTTTTCGATCTTGCCCTCAAGCTCCCGGCGCCTTTGCGCAAGCACTTTGACCAAGCGGAAGCCAATCAGGCCTTCTTTTTGGACCAACCGCTCGAAGATCCCGCGTTCGACTTCGATGACCAGCGAGGTATCCATCGCTTCGGCCATGTCTTCGCGGGCCCCGCCTTCGATCAAACACAGCTCGCCAAACGGATCGCCGGCCACGCGGTAGTCGAGGGTTAGCTCTTTGCCGTCGCGTGTGACCTTGCTGATCTTGACGCGACCCACGCTCAGGAAGTACACCGCCTGGCCGGGATCGCCAGGAAGATAGATCACCTGTCGCCGTCGCAAATCCCATAGCTGCACCGAGTCTGCGAGCTGCTGCAGCGTGTCATGTGGAATGTCCGCAAGGAGCGGAAGCTTCTTTAAACACCACAGCGCCTTTTTCGGATCCTGATAATGTTGCCCGGTTTCACGAGTCGCCATGCGTCCCTACATACTGCAAACGCCCCGAACACGGCAACCATCGGTTTTGCCGATTACGTTTGCCTGTCGCTTGGTGAGGGGTGACACACTGCTGCGGCCGCTATGCGAGCTGGCGTGGCGCTCGCGGTCCGCTCCGCTCCTTCGCTGATCCTTTTTGTCGAGGCACTTACTGATGCAGATATCTGTGGACAATACGCCGACGCTGCGGCGTTCGTTATCGCTTCCTGGTCATAACCTGCAAACCCGGGGCGAGGCAGACTTGGCGGCGCGACTGGGTGATGCGCTGCTGGTGCCGAGCATTCCAGAGCGGATTCCGCTGGAAGATCGACCACTGCTGGAATCATCGCTGGGACCGCACCTGTTTCATAGCTATGCGGGTCGTACCCATCCGCTGCTGGTGCGACTTCTGTGTCGAGACATGGAGCCTGGACAGACCCTGCTCGATCCGTTTGTGGGCTCGGGAACCGTGCTGGTGGAAGGCGTGCGGCTCGGTCTGCGGACGATCGGCTGTGACGTGAGCGCGCTGTCAATGCGGTTGTCGCGCTTGAAGGCGACACCGCTGCGCAAAGGCATGCAAGAAGCGCTGCTTCTGCGAGCGCAAGCGGTCTGTGAAGCGTCGCTCCAGCGGGTCAAAAAGCGAGTCTCGCCACCGCGCAACTATGACGATCAACAGTTTTATGCGCCGCATGTGTACTTGGAGTTGTGCGGACTGCGGGCGGAGATATCGGCGGTGTGTGCGGCGGACGCGCCACTTGGGGAAGCGCTGCTGATGGTGTTTTCCGCGATCGTGGTGAAGGCCTCGAACCAGCGCAGTGAGTCGAGTTCGGAATCGGTGGAGCGGCACATTGGCAAAGGAATGGTGTCGCGGTGGCTGCTGCGCAAGACCGAGGAACTGATTCGTTTTCAGAACGGATTTTGGCCCGAGGATCTCAAGCCGATTGCGCCACTTCTGATCATGGGGGATGCCCGCAGTGCGTTGCGACCGAGCGAGGGCTGCAAGGTGGTGGCGGGATCGGTCGATCGGGTGATTACCTCGCCTCCGTATCTGGGAACCTATGACTATCTGAGTCATCATCTCCGTCGCTACGCATGGTTGGGTATCGACCCCTCGCCGATCGAACGAGATGAGATGGCTGCTCGTCGTCATCGGCTGCCGCTTGCGAAGCGGATGCAGACCCATGAAGCGGATACCTGGAATTGGCTGTCGGCGATCGAGCGACTCCTGAAGGTGGGCGGTCAGTGCTTTGTCTTGGTCGGCGACTCGGTGATCGAAGACACGCTGTGTGATGGTGCGGAGCCGATTCGCCGGGCCGCAGAGTCTACGCGGCTCAAGGTGGTTGCCGAAGCGTCGGTGGAGCGGCCTCACGTGATGCGTACCGATCGACCGCTTCCGCCCCGTTGCGAGCACTTGCTGGCGCTGGTCCGTAGCAGCTAGTTTTTGCTGCGGACGTTCAGGTTTTGCCACGCTCATGATTCCTGCGCACAATTCCCAAACCCCCTATCGACTGTTTGAATCTCTGCGGATTGGACCGAAGACCCTCCGCAATCGAACGATTCGGGCGGCAGCATTTGAAGGAATGGCCCCCGGTCACAGGCCCTCGGATGAACTGGTTTCATACCATCGTATGGTGGCTGCCGGAGGAGCCGGCATGTCGACGGTGGCGTATGCAGCGGTGGAGCGCAGCGGATTGTCGTTTCCTCATCAACTGTGGTTGCGAAGGGAGATTCTGTCCGAGCTGGCAGGGGTGGCATCGGCGATTCATGAGGGGGGCGCGCTTGCGTCGATTCAGATCGGACACTGCGGCAACATGGCCAAGCGCGAGGTGATCGGCGAACGACCGCTCGCTCCGTCAGCAAATTTCAATGTGTATGGTCCAACCTGGCCGCGTGCGATGGACAAGACCGACATCGTGCGAGTGGCAAGGAGCTTTGGGGAAGCGGTCCGGACGGCCAAAGATGCTGGCTTCGATGCGGTCGAAGTTCACGCCGGACACGGCTATCTGATCAGTCAGTTTCTGTCGCCCCTTACCAACCATCGCAGCGACGAATACGGCGGATCACTTAGCAATCGGATGCGCTTTTTAAAAGAGGTGATGTTAGCGGTCAAGCACGCGGCGGGGCGTGACCTGGCGGTCCTTGTGAAAATGAACTTGTGCGATGGCGTTTCTGGGGGCCAATCGCTCGATGATGCGATTGCCATTGCCCGTTTGCTGGAGGAGGAAGGGGCCGATGCACTGGTGCTGTCCGGTGGGTTTGTCAGCCGCGCTCCCATGTACATCATGCGTGGCGAGCTACCGACCGATGTGATGGGACGGCTCGTGAAAAATCCGCTGATGAGAATGATGATGCGAGTCGCCGGGCCGGTGCTGGTTCCCTCTCTTCCATATCGAGACAACTATTTTTTGGAAGAAGCGAAGGTGGTGCGAGCTGCGGTGCGGATTCCGCTGGTGTATGTGGGTGGGGCCGTGTCGCGGGAGTCGATAGAAGAAGTGCTCGGCGCGGGGTTCGAAGCGGTGGCCATGGCGCGTGCGCTGATTGCTGATCCCCAGTTTGTGAACAAGCTCGCTCGCGAAGAGTCGGCCAAGTCGCGCTGTGATCACTGCAACTACTGTGCAGCGCGCATCTACACCACCAAGATGGCCTGTTATCAGCGCGAGACTCCTGAAGCGGAGTTTCAAGCGATCTGCGACAAGCGAGGCTGGCATGTACAGGACTAGTTCTGAGCGACGAGAGAGAGCACTCGTGACCGGCGCTTGTTCGGGAATCGGACTGGCGCTGGCACATGGCCTGGCTGAGCGTGGTTACGACTTGGTGGTGGTCAGCAATCGCGAAGGCCCACTGTCCGAAGCGGCTGCTGAGATTTCTGCACGTTACGGCGTCCAAGTTATGCCGTTGACGCAGGATCTCACCGCTGACGATGCTGCGAAACGAATATATGAATCAGTTTGTGCGCATAATATTCAGATCGACATCCTGATCAACAATGCCGGCATCTTTTTCTTTGGAGAGGCCGCAGACGCCGATCCGCTCGCTGCCGCACGCATGCTCAAACTGCACGTCGTGACGCCTTCCCTGTTGTGTACGTACTTTGCGAAGGACATGCGTACTCGACGGAAAGGTCGCATCATGATGGTGTCGAGCATTTCGGCCTTCCGTGACTTTCCCGGTATCGCCTACTACGGCAGTAGCAAAAAATACCTGCTGGGATTTGCGCGGGCGCTGCGTTCCGAGCTGGCTGTGTATGGGGTGAGCGTGACGTGTCTTCTGCCGGGCGCAACCGCAACCGGACTGTACGATCCGGAGGTTGTTCCCATTGAGCTAGCGAAGAAGTTGGGTGTGATGGCGGATACGAAGGAAGTCGCGGAGCAGGGCTTGGCCGCGCTGTTTGCCGACCAAGCGGTGGTGATTCCTGGACTTCTGAACCGGGTGTTGTGTCGTGTTGCCCAGGGTGTGCCGCAGTCGATGATTGATCTTGCGCGACGACACGCACCGTGGCTGCCGAAGCGGTAGCCACGATCGCCCGATTTGATCAGCCGAGGATCGACAGACAGTCGAACAGAACCTCGACCTTGGCCTTGGAGTCGGCCTGAACCACGTTGCAAGCATCGGGGCATAGATAGACTCGGCCCTTGTCGATGTAGAACGAGTTTGGACCGCAAGTGGCCGCGCCCGCGACTTGCTTGAAGGTCGTTCGCGCACCCATTCCGCCCGCAGTGTAATCGACCAGCACCGTCCCCAGATCGATCTGTTGACCTGGCGGAGGCGCGGGCAGCGCAAAGTCACAAGCGACCTTTGCTCCAGCGACAACTCCCATCGCAACGTGGTTGAACACCGCATCGAAGTTGGCGTACTCGCAGATCGGGAAGCGCAGGCCACCCGTCATCATTGATAGTCGCTGGTACTGGACGCCGGGGGCCACCGCTCCACCGCCCTTGGTGCAGATTCCACTTTGGATCGGATCGGTCGAAACCCACGGCTTCGTCGAGGGAGTGTTTTCTTTCAGTCCCGCGATGGTGTGCCAGACGTAGTTGCGGTTGGCTTTGGTCCCAAACTGCATCGGCGCTTTGGCAAGAAGCTGGGTATCGAAGTCCACCTCTGACATGTCCGAGGTGTCGTCCGTGATCTCGATGAACGCCTTATATGCGTCGGTGCG
>CALLYL010000843.1 GCA_937859535.1 uncultured Myxococcales bacterium | reverse complement strand
GAAGGACGAAAGTTCACGAAGGAGGGCAATCGCCCCCTGGTTCTCTGTTCTTTCGGCGACCGTGGGACCATCATACCAGTCGACCGATTCCTCTCCCCAATGTGACGCTAGAGCACCTGCCAGCGGAGCGACCAGGATGTCCCAAATGCGCTTGTTACTACTCCCATAGACATCTCGGCCACCGTGTTGACTGATCGCTCGGCTGGATAGTTCGGCATCACGGAATGCTTCAGCGAGTCGTGATTGGGATGGAAGTGGCGGCAGACCCAGCCGGAGCCAGGTTCTTTCGAGTAACGCATAGATCTCGTCAGAACCAAGCAGTTCACCCACCCGCAAGCGCGCCAAGTGGCCGCTGCGTAGGGCTTCCTGTTCGCTGGGATCTAGCGAATCGAATCCTTGCCACCACGGTAGCTCGTGCGGTCGTGAGGAACTGTCCGTGTCCGATCCAGTCGGAGTGCCCAGGATTTGGCTTACCGCTAATACACGATGGAGCGCGCTGCGTAGGTTCGTTGAGGAAGAGAACATGCTGATGTGGTTCACGGCTTACCCCCAAGGATCGGAAAGCGATCGTCGTTGAAGATCTCTCCCGGTGCCACGCTGACCCTCTTATTCATCGGATGCCATTCGGAGTGGCTCGGCCAATAGGTACATTCGGCATCCATGTATATCGTAATATGTGCGCGTCGAGGTCTTGAGCTGTTGTTCGGTGGACTCGTGTGCCAGGACAGACAGTCATGAAAAATTCCCCAACCTGCCGGGATCGGAACCGCCACTTGCTCGTCACCGCGCTGGCCCCAATGGGTCGTGTCGTTGAGGAAATCGACGGCAGGACGCTCACCGTCACGGTGTGCACCAGGCATAAAGTGCATGCATCCAGACTCCTCATCCGCGTCGTCAAGCGCCAGCCACAGCGAGACTGCGCGGGGAGCACTCACAGGCCAGTATGGATAGTCCTGATGCCAAGGAATGGTATGAGAATGCTCCGGCGGCTTGGAGATAACATGATCGTGGAATAGGCGGACCCGCTGGCAGTTGATAAGCGTTGCCGCCATGGCTGCAAGCTGCGGGACTCGAAGTTGGGCGTCAAGTACAGGGTGGGACTCCCAGACATTGGTCCACTGAGACACTACCCGACGATATTCCCCAAGGCTGACGCCCAAAGAACGAGCCCACTGTGTCCAGAGTTCGTCCAGGGCAGTTCTGAGCGCTCCAACCTGGTCTAGAGTCAGCAGCGGACCGATGGGTAGATAGCCATCGCGCTGAAATTGCTCGACCTGTTTTGAATCAAGCAGCACCATCGACATAGCCTATCACAAGTATCGCTGCGAGCACACTCTCTGTCAGAATCGTGCTCTTGTTGGGCAATCGAGTTACCAAAGTGGGCCCTACCGTCTGGTATCGGTGAAGTCGAAGGGGGGGAGCTGTTCGATCCCGTAGGCTCTCAGAGCCAGGGCATCCAGCGACGCAAAGTCGCGACGGCGAAAGGATTTCCGGATCTCCTCCTGAAGGTCCGTGGGCAGACTGTCTTCTCTTGGGACTCGGATGCGCCGCAGATACTGAGCTTGGAATCGTAGGTATCCGCCGCGCATCTTGACCGCGTAGGACCAAATGAAGAACAGCGCCACTTTCGAGCTGAGGAGTCCACCGAGGACTTCAATATCGTAGGACTCTGCCGTCACGAAATACAGGTTGTGGTGCGGATAGTAGTGACCCTGCTCTAGCGTGATCTCGTTCGCTCCGGCGATGTCGGGAATGAGGAGCTTCGGCTTCCGAACCAGCTCTGGATATACACGATCAATCGTACGGAACCATGCCGTCCCACTCCGCTTTGCAACGTGGCGCTGCTTTACGTCTTGCTCGTGCTCACAGAAATACTGAGCAAGGCGAGGATATCTCTCAAGTTCGATCGGACGTCCCTGATGATCGAACGTACTAATCACAAAGCGACCGCCATCGCAGACTTGCCCCTCACACAAATCTTGGCGCATGACCAAAGGAAGCGTTCGATCGGGTTCGATCTGCTGCGCTTGCTGTCGATCGAGTATGTAGACCCGATCGAGCCCCGTCGCAACGCCAATCCCTACGTGAATCCCTCCGCACTCTTCGAGCAGGGGATGCGCTTTCTCTAGTCGTCGCAGCAGCGCCACTTGCTCCGGATCGCCAAGCACCCACGGCTCATCCCCAACGAAC
>CALLYL010000842.1 GCA_937859535.1 uncultured Myxococcales bacterium | reverse complement strand
CCTCCGGGTAAGTGACACAAAACGGGGGACATCTGTCCGTCGCGAAGCCGGGGACACCAGCGCAGATCTTCCGGTAGTTAGGAATCTCCACGCTGAATTTCTGCCATGACTTGGGAATCGCTCGCCTGGATGTGCCCGGCTCGGCTGCGGCGACAACGGATCTCTACCAGATTGTCGCCGCACGGCGGTAAGCGTCTGGGGCTCATCGATCAAGTAGACAGCGCTCATTCGGACCAGATTCCTACTGCTGCAGAGACGGTTCCTTTGTACACGACCACATGCTGTGAAAGTTGAGCCAGCGCCACGATTCCTGTTTGGAAAGACGAGATGATCCGGAACGCTTGTAAGACAGTTTCCAAGGAATGTGAAGGTGCGTTTCCCGCTGATGATACGGCAGCGCTTGGGGTTCCGATTGGGGTACCCGCCACCACCATGGTCATGGGAGACCTCGATGGAGACAACCATCCGGATCTGATCGTTCCGGTCGAATCCGCCAGCACTGTCCGGTTGTTCCTAACCACCGATGGTCAAGTCGTAGTCCCGCGATCCGTTTCCACCTGCATAGGACCGCACGCAGTCGCCCTGAGCGATATCGACTGCGATGGGAAGCTGGATCTTGCGGTGGTCTGTACCACTGCCATGAAAACCAAAGTCCCGTTTCTGCTTCAGCAGCCGGACCGCAGCTTTGTCGAAGGATATAGCGTGGATCTGCGATACGGCATAAGCTACCTCACGAACGACTCGCGTTAGCACCTGTCGTACCAATGAGAACGTCGCATGGGGTTTTGGCGGGATCCTTGCTTTTGGCAGGCCCATTTTTGCAGGTGATCAAGTAGCGGCTTAGTACGATCTTCGGGCGCATCGCCACCGCGTATCCCGTTTTGCAACGCGAGAAATGATTCGATTTGACCTCAAAGACTGGGTCGTTGAGGCTTCACGTACCTCTGTGAATCAGTCCGGCACCCGTCGGGGGCTTTGGGGTTACCTCCTCCATGAGATGCCCGGCCAGGAAGACTTCTGCTTGGCGCAGAATGCGCGTGCAGAGGATTGGACGGATAGGAGGTTCAAACGCGGTTTTGGCACCACGGCCCGGAAAGTCATGATGTTCACCGGAGCCCGAGTTGGCGACAACAGCGGACTACACGCAGACTATTGCCGATCTGCGGTGGCCTGGGATGGACCCGATATTTTGGGCAACAAAGACGGCCAAAATCCGATCATGATCATCAAGTGCCGAAACATATTCAGCAGGATCCCCAGCCGTCTCCGTTCCGCACGCAGGCTCACTTGCCGGAAGTCCGACCGCCCGAGCCGATCCCCCACCATAGCGCCCCCAACACCGAGGCACAGCCGTCGAGCAGTCTGTGGTCGATGGTGGCACCGCTCGCCGCGCAGGGAGCCGCGTCATATCTGCGAGCCCATCCGGGCGTGCTACGGGCTCTGCAAGGCTGGGGAGCCAAGGTTGACGGCTTCCTACATCACGCATCGGACTTCCTGCAGGGTCTTGGTGGTGAAACGCATGCAGCTCCGCAGGAGGCAGCCAAGCCAGCGTCGATTGCTCCTCATGCGGCTCCGCAGGAGGCAGCCAAGCCAGCGACACCGCCTCCCCCTGCGGAGCCAGAGCCGCTGCCGACTCCCAAGGCAGACGCGGTGGCGGGCAGTGCGGAAGCGAAGCCAGGACATGGCGAGCCGAGCGCCGCTGCAGCCAAACCGGGTGAGGTTTCGGCCCAGGGGGAAAAGACGGCGAGTGATCCGAAGGCCGATCCGTGGCGAGAGGTGCTCAAGGGGAACACGAGACTGAAGCTTGGCGATGGGGGAGCGGCTGTCGCCAAAATGCAGTCCGAGCTGGCCCAAGCCGGCTTCCCGGTGCCGCCCAGCGGGGTGTTCGATGCGGCCACCCAGAAGGCGATTCAGAAGTTCCAGCACACCTACCACATCCAAACGACCGGCGAGATGGGACCGCAGACCGGCAACGGACTGGAAGAAGTGGTGGCCTGGAAAGGGGTACAGAGCGGGCAGCACATCCTCAAGCCGGGGGAGCAAGGGCCGTCGGTGACGATGCTACAGAGACAGCTCCTGGCGGCGGGATACAAAGTAGACCTGAGCGGCGTCTACGATGACAAGACGTCGGCGCTGATCAAGGAAGTGCAGCGCGGCAAGGGCTGGGGCCCGGATGGCAAGGTCGGCCCGCTCACGGTCGGCGCTCTCAAAGAGCTACAGCAAGACGACAGCGCGAGTGAAAAGCCGGATGCCGAGAGCCATGTTCCGACCGACAAAACGGGCCGTGCGGTCTATCAAGACAACAAAGCCCGCCTGCAACAGATGAAGGTCCAACTGAGCAAAGACCAGCAGTACGACATGGGCCTGTTCCTCAACAACTGGGACAAGAACGAAGCGCGCTATGACAAGGTCGCAGACCAAGCCAATATGCCTCCCGAGCTTATCGCCGCGCTGCACTGGCGAGAGTCGTCCGGGAACTTCGGAACGTATCTGCATCAGGGGGATCCTCTCGGCAAGCCGCCGAAGCACTGGCCGACCAATATTCCGACTTTTTACAAGTGGGAAGACGCCGCGAATCACGCGCTGCACCAGCAAAAAGAGGTGCAGGATATGTTTCATATCTCCGGCAAGACCACCGACCCGGCAGCGCTGGCGAGCTATTCAGAGTACTACAACGGCCTGGGCTACCACTACAAAGACCGCCCGAGTCCCTACGTGTTTTCGGGAACCAATCAGTACCACGGAGGCAAGTACGTCGCCGATGGTCACTACAGTCCGACCGCCCAGGACTCGCAGCTTGGCACGATGGCGATGATCTCAGCGCTGCGCGAGCATGAGCACAAAGGGAATGGCTCACCACCTGCCCCCGGCCCGACGAAAGCGGGTGGCGACCCGCAGAGCAACATCTCCCTGACGATGGCGGCGCATCCGTGGCTGGAGGACAAGCCGAAGCCGCCGCTGGCACCCTCCCCCGTCAGTACGCCCAAGCCTGCCGGAGAGTCGAGCTGGAGTGGACCGATTGCAGAGCCGCAAACCGAGGCAGAGAAGTACGCCTACTACAAGCACGCGATCGAGAGCTCGGGCGGAAAGTTCGACAGCCGCCCCGAGCAGCGCAACATCGTCGGGGTACGCGGCTGGATGAATGGCCATCCGGTGGACAACGTGAAGGATCAGTACAACGACACGCTGGCCGTGTTGTGGGAAGACAAGCTGGGCAAAGACCACGTCCACAAGTACAACGCCACCGTCGATCCGGGACGCTTCCCGCAGTACTACAATCCGGCGGGTGACGCCAACCTGATGGCAGGTCAGTACGACTATGTCCTCGGCGATCATAAGGGCCACACCGCGCTCAACCAGGATCAAGCGGTGAAGGTCTGGCGTGATGGGAACAAGGACGGAGTCCGCCAGAAGAACGAAGGGACCGATACCGGCTGGTTCGGAATCAATGTTCACGCGGGCGGCGCGGAAGCGAACGTCAGCAACTGGTCGGCAGGATGTCAGGTGATTCGCGGCGGCTGGGGAGGAGAGCCCTGGCAGGACTTCATCGGCCAGATGAGGGCGGACCCCGACCATCGCTACAAGTACACACTCATCGACGGCCAGAATATGCCGCACAGCAAGACGCCGGACCCCTCAAAACAACAGGGTCACGGCTAGTTTGGGAGTGAGATCCTTCTTCTGAGCGTACTGAATGGTTGCGTACCAACCGCAGCGGTTTGCAGCCCGCGATCGATTCGGCTACGTGTAGGCAATAGCAAGCAGTCCCCCCCAACCACGGGGAACGCTCGCCCCAAGACAGAGCGGCGACAATTAGCGCGGCCGGACTGTTCCAAGGTCGGCGACGGCAGAAGACATCCTATTGCAAACTCTCGGTGATCTGTCGGTAACTGACTGAACAAGGGTGTATTTCTTGAGAGGTACCCATGCCGTACCAAGATTGGGAATCCTGAACAGAGACGCACAGGCCAGCCGAGTCTCTTCCGCCCTTGCCGCTCACCCCGATTCACAGATAGAGTGGGC
>CALLYL010000841.1 GCA_937859535.1 uncultured Myxococcales bacterium | reverse complement strand
ACGATCGCTTCGCCGGTACCCTGATGATGGTTGCCGGAGCCGACGGGGGCTTCCTCCATGCCTCCCCCAAAGCCCTCCATGCCCCCGCCAAAGCCACCCATGCCCCCAAAGCCGAAGCCGGGGAGCATTCCACTTGCAAACGGGCTTACGCCAGAGCTGTCACCAGACGCAAAACCAGATTCGCCAGCCATCGAGAACCCCCAAATGTAACTTCTATTACATTAATAGTCGGAGCACTCGGCAAGGAAGTTGCTACCTCCCATCGGTGACAGGTCTCGTCGTAGCGCGGTGTTCCCGTGTCGGTGCAGGCGATACCTATCGATCGCCGCTATTGCATTCGCTGCTTGCACTGCTCGGTCAGAGCTTGCGAAATAGGAACGCAACCGTTGCGCGAAAATCCGATGTCCGCAGACGCGATCGATAAAAAGCCTCGCCTGGCGATTGTCATTGAGGGCAGCCGCTCCCAGGCCGATCACCGTGCGCTCTCGATGTTGGCGGAGGCTGCTTCTGCGATCGGGCTTTCCGTGCAGGTGCTGCACCACGGACTCGGCCGCCTGGCTCGGTTCCGACTTCGCCAGCAGCTTCGTGGATTTTCCGCAGACCTCTACTTGGTAAGCGGGGCCGCCTCGCTCACGGAGGTTCGCGGGCTGGCGACGATTGCAGGGAAGCCAGTGGTCGCGTGTTACTGGCCACACGGGGTGGTGCACAATTTGCATCTCCACAGGCATCCCGAGGATGGCTCGACGAAGCGTCAGTTGCCCTCGCATGCGATCATTGGAACCGAGACCCAGCGTCACGCCGTGCAAGCGTTTGCTTCAGGAGCGCAGCCTTGGCCGATGGAGCGGCTGCACACGTTCCCCGTTCCTCAAGGCGAGGCAGCGCCGTCACCTGAACTACTGCGGGACATCGTCGAGCTTCTGATCGAGCTGCTCGGCGAGCGTTCTCACCGCTCCCTTGGCCACGGCCTCTTGAAAGCTTCTGCAGCGCGGGTGTTGACGGTGGTGACCCGGCCCCGGACGCTCTCTTTGGCCTATCATCAAGTGGTTCGCGAGCTGCGTGGCGTGGATCCGAACCTGGTTGTCGGGGCTACGACGTTCGAGCGCCAGGTAAAAGCGCTGCTTGCCCGAGGCTACCGGCCCGTGTTGCAGGCCGACCAAGCCAAAG
This sequence comes from uncultured Myxococcales bacterium, assembly GCA_937859535.1. Taxonomy (GTDB): domain Bacteria; phylum Myxococcota_A; class Polyangia; order Palsa-1104; family JAEUJZ01; genus JAEUKA01. The sequence continues at coordinate 9,624 of CALLYL010000841.1, read as the reverse complement.
AGCTGCTGGGGGCCGAGCCTTCCCGGGGACCGAGCTTTGCGATCAGCTTTGATGACGGTTACCTGGACACGCTTACCGTGGCCGCACCCATTCTGAAGTCGCTCGGGGTTCCCTTTACCGTCTATTGCATCACCGACCTCATCACGGGGAAGCTCAAGCTGCCTTGGTACGAGTTGGTTCAACACGCACTTGCGTCTGCAAGCACGGCGGGCCGCTCACTTGCGGTACTGGGTCAGTTTGAGTCGCTTCGGCGTGTGTTGACGCACGGACTGCCCGGCTTTCGGCTTGTTCCTTCGGTGATGCAGACGCTGAAGGCGCTTGCTGATGGTGAACGAGAAAAGGTCTGTGCTGCACTGTGGGATGAGGTAGGGAATGCGGTGTTGGCCCGGCCCCAAGTGCCTCGCTACCTAGACCGGGAGTCCGTCCAGCAACTGCTCACGTTTGGGGCGGAGGTTTCGTCACATACCTGTCGACATCCAATCTTGACCCGCCTGAGCGATGCCGACCTGCTCCACGAATTGCGGGAGAGCAAGCGGCTGCTGAGCGAACTGGTGGGACAGTGTCCAGGTCTGTCCTATCCAAATGGGGACAGTGATGGACGGGTTGAAGCGGCCGTTCAAGCGGCTGGCTATGAATACGCCGTGCGGATCGATCCCGTCGGAGGCTCGCCACAGCGCTTTCGTTTGGGTCGACAGATGGTTTCGGAACTACTCGGGATGGGGCTAGACGGAAGCTTCAGCGAGAAGATATTCCTCGCGAAGCTGCTGCGGAAGAAGTGAGCCTAATAGCGGACGCGTAGTTCGGCGTTGACGTCGAGACCGGAGATGCCACCGGGAGAGGTTCCGACGCCGCTCGACAACCCGCCAGATAGGCCGTGGTATTCGTGCGACTGCTCACCACCATCGCCAGCGGCCTGGCCGATTGAGGGCAGACCGGCATCTGCGGCCGGCTCGATCTGTGGCTCGGGCTTGTCGGCTTCGAGTTCGCGACCGGGGGCGGGTACCACCAGCACGGGCACCGGGCTACGCTTCGTCATTTGCGTCGAGAAGCTGCCCATTAGCAGACGCATGACCGCACCGTGACCATGGCTACCAACGACCACGAGGTCTGGCTTTAGCTCCTTGGCCAGCTTTAGCATGGCCGGGACTGCCTGGCCGGCTCGAAGGTGCAACTCGACGTCGACCTTGCCTCCGATCATCGCACGCATCCTCTCCAATCGAGTGCGTGCTTCCTTGACCTCGGGAAGCTCGTACGGGACGTTCATACCGACATCCGTTGGGATTTGGATATCACCAGGAACCACGTGGGCCAGGTGCAGCACCGCGCTGGTACGCTCGGCCAGCGCCAGCGCGTGGTACATGGCCACCGCCGAGGTATCGCTGAAATCGACGGCGACCAGGATGTTCATCTTGCCGGAACTCATCGCATGCCTCCTAGAAGTGCAACTTTATAGAGACAAGGTACTCTGTTTGCCCTGTGGCTCGAAAGAATCTTGGTGTGTCTCCACGGTGGCCGTCAGAGCAATAGGCCGCGCAGCACGATTGATGCAGCGGTGAAATAGATCACCAGGCCACTTACGTCGACCAAGGTTGCAACAAATGGTGCCGACGCCGCTGCTGGGTCGAGTCCCAGTCGCCTCAGCAAAAAAGGCAGCATCGAGCCGACCAGCGTCCCAAACAGCACCACGCCTACCAGACTGATCGAGACGACGATGCCGACCCCGACAAAGTGCGGACCATAGATCGCCAGCCGAGACGGCCACAGCACGATTCGGAAAAATCCTACGATGCCGAGGATCGAGCCGAGCACGACACCCGAGAGGAGTTCGCGACGCATGACGCGGGCCCAATCGGACAACTCTAGCCCACGTACGGCGAGTGATCGGATGATCAGCGACGTCGCCTGTGAGCCCGAGTTACCACCGGAGGAAATGATGAGTGGGATAAACAGCGCGAGCACCACCGCCCGCTTGATCTCGCCCTCGAAATAGGCCATCGCGGTCGCGGTGAACATCTCGCCGAAGAACAGCACCAGGAGCCAGCCCGCTCGCTTCTTGATCATGTCCAGGAACGGACTGTCCATATACGGCGCTTCGAGCGCTTGCATACCGCCGAGCTTCTGGATGTCCTCCGTCGCTTCAGCCTCGGCCACATCGAGCACGTCGTCGATGGTGATGATGCCGAGCATGACGCCCTTAGAGTCGGTGACAGGGAGCGCGACGCGGTCGTACTTTTCGAAAGCAGCGACAAACTCTTCCCGATCGGCGGTGGCCGGGATGTTGAACATCTGTCCATCGCTGAGGCCTTCAACGGTAGAGGCAGGGTTGGCCATCACCAGCGCCGCCAGCTTCAGATCGCTCAGCAGTCGCCCCTTTTCATCGATGACATAGATGACGTTGAGCGTCTCGGCCCCTTTGCCATGTTTGCGGATGTACGCCAGCGCCTCGGCGGCGGTCATGTCGGGGCGGACCGCGACGTACTCGGGTGTCATGTAGCGCCCGGCGGAGTCCTCGGGGTAGCCGAGCAACTGCCGGGCGATCTTGAGCTCACTTGGCGTCAGGCTGCCAAGGACGCGCTTGGTCACTTCCGGTGGTAGCTCTTCGAGCAGTCGCGTCCGATCGTCAGGCGCCATCGCGTTGACGACGTTAACGAGCTGCTCATCGGCCAGGCTTTGGACCAGCTTGGTCTGTAGCTCGAGCGGAAGATATTCGAAGATCACTGCTGCGGCGTCACGGGGCAGGATGCGAAAGACCAGCGCGGCGTCTTGGAGTGGAAACTCCTCAAGGATTTCAGCGAGATCGGACGGATCCAACTGCGCAAATTCTTGGCGCAGGTGTTTCCAGTCCTTATCCCGAATCATCTTTTCGATGTCTGGCCTGAGCAGGTTTCCCAGCATGTTCGTCGCTGACGCGGACTGCTTGCCAGAACCCCCCGTCTCGGCGGACAAGGGCTAGGGCCGCGCCAGACAAAGTGTAGGCCGGGCGCGACAACCTGGGTGAGAAAAATTCGGCTACTTCTTCTTGCCCTTCACTGCCTTGATTTGGGGCTGCGGTGGCGGGGACGGTGGGGTCGAGCCCGGCGCTGCGGGCTTTAGAATGACGAATTCGACGCGGCGGTTCTTTTCCCAGCATTCCTCGTTTGATTCGGTGCAGACCGGCTTGGTCTCGCCATAGCCGTTGGCGATCAGTCGGTTGCCAGCCACGCCCTTTTTCTCTAGATACGCCTTCACCGATTGCGTGCGCGCTGCCGTCAGTCGAAGGTTGGCGTTGTCGTCACCTCGTTCATCGGCATGACCCTGGATCTCCAGCAACTCGATCTCTGGGTTGCCCACCAGCGTTGCTCCCACTGCGTCTAGGATCGGGAAGCTGACCGGCTTGATCGTCGCCTTGCCCGTTTCGAAGTAGACCTTATCGAGGATGTTGATCTTGCCGCCTTCCATCATGACGCGACCCTTGTCAGGGCAGCCATCGGTGTCCTCGAAACCGTTGTAGGACTCCGGCTCGTTCGGGCACTTGTCATCCTTGTCGGGAATGCGGTCTTTGTCGTTGTCGGGCTCCGGGCAGCCGTCGGTGTCTTCGAAACCATCCTTGTCTTCAGCCTCGTACGGGCACTTATCGACTGCGTCTGGGATTCCGTCTTTGTCGGTGTCCTCTCCGTCGGGGCAGCCGTCCTTGTCGTCGATGCCGTTGACCGTCTCGGCCTCGTTCGGGCACTTGTCCAGGTGATCGGGAATGCCGTCGCCGTCGTTGTCAAGCTCCGGGCAGCCGTCGTCGTCTTCCCAGCCGTCACGGTCCTCGGGATCGTCGGGACACTTGTCTTTGCTGTCGGGGATTCCGTCGCCGTCTTTGTCAGCATCGGTTGGGCAGCCCTTGTTGTCCCAGGTTCCTGGCACGTTCGGGCACCGGTCTTTGCTGTCGGGAATACCGTCGTTGTCGTTATCGAGCTCCGGGCAGCCGTCTTCGTCTTGGAATCCGTCGAGATCCTCGGGTTCGTCCGGGCACTGATCGATGTTGTCACGGATGCCATCGCCGTCTCGATCGCCGATCCGTGGCTCGTAAACAAAGCCAAGGAAGGCCCGGGCGCGTGGACTACCAGTCTGTTCGCCACCGTTGCCGTAGACACCGGCCCCGGCACCGGCCAAAAAGAACGAGTTACGGGCCAGATACAACTTGATCGCGCCGAGCGCTTCGACGGGGAATGCCTTGGCGTTGCCGGTCACATCGGCATAGCCGAACGCCTCGACAAGAATGTCGAGTCGATTTTGAACCACGCCGAATGCCGCCGAGAATCCGTAGGTGACCTGGGTTCCGACAGATCGGCTCAAGCCCGTGCCTCCGCTGGTCACGCCAGGTGTACAATCTCCGGTCAGCGCCGTGCCGTCGGACGGATAGCATATCTGACCAGTACCAAGCGCGATGCTCTTACCAATGTCGGTAAACGTGGTGCTGCCAAAACGAACCACGGCACCAACGTTGATGGCGGTTCGGATCCGCCTGGAATCGCCCCACTCGCGCTCGAGGATGAGCTGAGGCCGCAGCGTGACGTTGTCTTCACCTAGGAAGGTCTTGTAGCCGTCGTCGTTGGCCCACTTCGAGATCGGGAAGTACGCGGACACCAGCGCCGCGATCCCGATAGGGAAGCTCGATGGATCGAGGATGCGGACCTTGGCGTGCAGGCCGATGTCCGACAGCATGACTTTGGTGAAGCGCAGCTGATCGCTCGCCGCTGCCTGGTTGAAGCCACCGCAGTTTTCACCGTTTGCGTCGCATTGCTGACGCTTGCCGATGGTCAGCCCGAGTGGAATGCCGATGCCAAGCTCGACCCACTTAAATAAGCCGATTGCGAACTGAAGCTGCGGTGTTACCAAATGGTCGACGGAAAAGGTTCGGGTATTGGTGACCGCCGCAGCGCCGGGATCACCACCGTAGCCGGACCCTCCATCGAGCTGCAGCTTGAGCGGCTGGAACGCCCAGGTTCCCTGTAGCCCGAGCGAAAAGTCGAGATGCCCGAGTAGTTTTGACGAGTTCACCGTCACGTAGCCACGCGAGTCAATCGCGGGACGGTAGAGCTGCATGTCAAAGGTCGGGTTGCGGAAATTGTCTCTGTTTTGAGCGACGGACGTGCTTGCGGAGCACGAGACGGCGAGAGCCGCAGCCCAGAACCAGCGCGAACGACAAATAGTCACCACGATGCTGCCTCCCCTTGGCGCACACTCTGAGATGGGTCGAATAGTGATTTTACAAAAATACGTGTTCTTTATTACTTAAAACTCAGGATCTCTTCGTTCTCGTCTGCTCAACTGCCGCGTGAAGCATCCGAGTAATGTGGGTGAAGATGCTTAAAAAAAGCGCATTGTTCGGTGAGGTAGGACAACCTCCTGCATGCGCGAAGCGATGGGCCAGCGCACCTCCAGGGTTCGTGAGAATTTCTTGGATCGTTTGGTTGGACTGCCGCGTTGAGTACCGCAGGAGTTGTTCATGCTCAGCACCGTGGCTGCCTTGCTGCTTCTTGGGTCCATCGACCAAGGGATCTTTCCCGACCTTGGCAGTCGCGTTCAGATCTGTGCGCCGAGCTGGCCAGTTAGCGACGGTCCACTCGCAGCTCGAATCGACGAAAAACACCGTTTGATGACGATCAGCCAAGGCGGCGTCGCGCTCGCCGCATATCCGATCGCGGCGAGTGCCGAGCAATTATCAGCGCTTGCACGAACCCCGAACAGCGAAGAGCTTCTCTCGTTACTCGATAAGGGATCGGCAGCAGAGGTTCGGGGTCGCCTGACGGGTTCGGTGTCGGTGCTGTGGGGGGCTCCTCCTCGACACGAGGATCGAGACGGCGATGGCATCGTCAACACGCTAGATGTGCTCGTCGGAGCCAAAAAGCTGTGCGAAAACAAAGCGGCTTATGTCTCGAACTACCGGGCCCTTGGCTACCCCAATGGCGATGTGCCGCGCAGCGAGGGCGTTTGTACCGATACGTTGGTGAGGGCACTTCGCAATGCAGGCTGGGACTTGCAGAGCGGAATCCACGAGGACGCCATCCGCAAGCCTCGGCTCTATCCACTCGAGAAGGCACCCGACGCCAACATCGATCACCGTCGCATCCGCATGATGCTGCCGTACTTTCGTCAACACTTCGTCGAGGTGAAGAAGGACGCACCATACCTTCCCGGTGACATGGTTTTGCTCGACACGTTCCCAAACAAGGCGGGGGCGGACCACGCAGGCATCGTTTCCGATCGGCTCGGTCCGTCCGGGCTGCCTCTTATCGTGAACAACTGGACCGACGGCTATGTCGAGGGGGAAATGGACTTGCTGCCGACGATTCCGGTGCTGTATCGCTTTCGGGTTCCGATGACGCCCCGGCCTGCCCCGTAGTCAACCGAGCATTCATGCTTTGCCGTCGGTTCGTCGCTTGACACTGCTTGGTCCCGTTGCCTACGCTCCGCAGCCTGTGCGTTCCCGTGGTGCGAAATCATGCACTTACTGCGGCTTGCCATACTGACGCTGGTTGTGATGCTGCTTTGGACGCTCGGCTGTAGCGCTCCAGCGATGCTTGTCGACTGTGTGCAGAGTCCCGAAATCTGTGGACCGGGTGGTGAATGCGATCCCGAGACCAGGCAATGCCGTCGCAAGGCTGGTTCGCCGTGCCTGACCTCTGAGCAGTGTACTGTCAGCGAGCGTCCCGTCTGTAACGGCGCAGTCTGCGTAGCCTGCGATGTCCTGGCCTCGCCCGAGGTTGCCGACGAGGCCTGTCAAAACAGGAACCAGAAAGATGTGGCCGCCTGTATTCGAACCGGGGCCCGCAAAGGCAACTGTGGGGAGTGTCGCCTTGATTCGCACTGCACCGATGGCGGCAAGCCGATTTGTGATGCAGTCAGTTTTTCTTGTCGAGCCTGCCAACGACACAGCGAGTGTGTTGATTCGCAGGTGTGCAACCTCGGCGGTGGTGTGGTCGATTTGCCCGAGGTCAAAGTCGGTCAGTGTGTACCTGCGAGCAAGGTCGTCTTTGTCGATGCCGATCGCTGTCCACGAGGAGGACCACCTGCGACGGGAAGCAGCGAGCGACCATTTTGCGAGATCACGAGCGCCATCGCCAAAGCAGATTTCGTCGTCGTCCGCCCACGCACCAGTGGTCTGTACAGCGGCCTCTCTGTCAGCGATGGTCGGCGAATCACCATCGTCGGGTCGGGCCGAGACGTCAGCAGCCCGGTGCAGATCGCGGCGCTTAGCGTCAGTGGCAGTCAGACGACGCTTGTTCTTAGCGATGTCGTAGTTCGAGGGGATTCCGTCGGGGTCATGTGTGGCAAAGACGGTAGCCTGTGGGTCTTGCGCAGCGTCGTACAGAACGGCGGCGTCGGCATCGATTCGCTCGGCTGTAACCGCTTGGTCGTCGAGCAGTCGATCCTCCTCGGTAACCGCAGCTTGGGCCTTCGCGTTGGTGCCTCGACGCGTCAGTACCGCATCGTCAACAATGTGATCAACGGCAACGGTCAGAGTTCCGGCGGCTACGGCGTTTCCATCGCTGCGACGGTCAGTGGCCTTTTTTCGTACAACACCATCTTGAACAACGGCGAAAAGGGCGTCGACGGCGGTGCGGTGCGTTGTGAGATGGGCGGCACCTCGACCCGGACCGTCGCCAACTCGATCGTTATTCAAAACGCGATGAGCACTCGCGTCGACGCCAGCGGGCAGCCGCTGGGATCCCAGTTTGCTGGGGACTGTCGACTCACCCGTATCGTCGTTGGGATTGATGGTACCGTCGTCACTCCACCGAGCGAGGGACTCATTCGGGCAATTCCCGACCTCGATCAGAGCTTGCGGCTCATCAACACCCCGAACAATCGCATGTACGTCATCGACAAAGGCATTGGCGATGAAACCGTTCGCAGTGACCACTTTGGTGGGGGCAGACCCAAAGGGGATGGCTACGACCTGGGGGCGCACGAACTGCGCTAAGGGTGAGACTTTCGGCGCGTCTAGCTCTTGGCAAAGTCCTTGGAAATCAAGGACTTCGGGAATTTCGTTAGCACTCTTCATGCTTGAGTGCTTGACATTCCGCAGCCCGTACTTAGCGTAACCAGCGCCGTTTGGAAGGGTACCACCATGCCAACTTACGACTACGAGTGTCAGAGCTGCGGCCACACGTTCGAAACCTCGCAGCGTATTACTGAAAAAGCGCTCACCGACTGTCCATCGTGTAACCAGCCCAAACTGCAGCGACTCATTACTGCAGCGGCCTTCCATTTGAAGGGCGGCGGCTGGTACAAGGACGGCTACGGAAGCTCGGGCTCCGCTGGTCGCACCGAAAACCAGCGAATCGACAAGCTCACTGAAAAAATTAACGAGAGTGACAAGAAATCGAGCGAGTCGTCCTCTTCGGGCGGTTCGACTTCGGGCTCGGGCGACTCCTCGACCTAGGCCTACGCTCTCGACGCAGATTTTCCCAACCACAACCAAAGTTACGACCACAACGAAGAAGGAGGATTCTGATGAAGATTCGTCCCCTGCACGACCGAGTGCTGCTAAAGCGTAAGAACGAAGAAGAGCGGACTGCCGGCGGCCTCTATATCCCCGACAGCGCGAAGGAAAAGGCGACCCAGGCAATCGTGGTCGCGGTGGGCAAAGGCCGCGTTTTGGACGACGGCTCGGTTGCCGCACCGAAGGTGAAGGCTGGCGATACCGTACTGTTCGGTAAGTACGCCGGAACCGAGATCAAGCTCGATGGTGAGGAGCACCTCATCATGCGCGAGGAAGATCTCATCGCCGTGATCGACGGTTAGTTGTCAGTTTCCCCTCACGGTAAGGAACACTGAACCATGGCAGCCAAAGAGATTCTGTACAGCCAGCACGCCCGCAACGAGATCGCTCGTGGACTCAATGCTCTCGCCAACGTCGTCAAAGTGACCCTTGGGCCGCGTGGCCGCAACGTCGTCATCGAGAAGTCCTGGGGCTCGCCGACGGTGACCAAGGACGGCGTCACCGTGGCTAAGGAAGTCGAGCTTGAGGACAAGTTCGCGAACATGGGCGCGCAGATGGTCAAGGAGGTCGCGAGCAAGACCTCTGACATCGCCGGCGATGGCACCACCACCGCCACCGTGCTCGGCCAAGCCATCTACACCGAGGGTGCGAAGATGGTTGTTGCTGGTCACAATCCGATGGAGATTAAGCGCGGCATCGACGAGGCGGTCGCGGTCATCATCAGCGAACTGCGGGCCATGTCGAAGCCGACGAAGGGACACAAGGAGATCGCTCAGGTCGGAACGATCAGCGCCAACGGTGACTCAGTCATCGGCAACCTGATCGCCGAGGCGATGGAGAAGGTCGGCAAAGAGGGCGTGATCACCGTCGAAGAGGCGAAGAGCATGGAGACCACGCTCACCGTCGTCGAGGGCATGCAGTTCGACCGTGGCTATATCTCGCCGTACTTTGTTACGGACAGCGAGCGGATGGAAGCCGTCCTCGAAGATCCGTACATCCTCATCTCCGAGAAGAAAATCTCGAACATGAAGGATCTGGTTCCGACGCTGGAGCAGATTGCTCGCTCGGGCCGTCCTCTGCTCATCATCGCCGAGGATGTCGATGGCGAGGCGCTGGCTACGCTGGTGGTCAACAAGCTACGTGGCACG
>CALLYL010000840.1 GCA_937859535.1 uncultured Myxococcales bacterium | reverse complement strand
GCTCCGTCGATCTCTACTTCCCGCATTTCCGTACCGATCGGAATCGGCACATGCACGTGCGGAAAGGCCCGCTTCAGTTCCTCCAATTCAGCAGGATCAATTGTTTCGGAGCTTGCTTCGGAGTTTGGTTCGTTGCCCATGGTTTCGTGCCTCTTTGGTAGTTGGAGCACTGCGGTCCTTGTGCTCCTTTTCATACGGTTTCTGCGGTGCAAGAATTACTGGGCTGGCGAACGGATAAGGCCAGCCAGCGCGGCTCGACCGGCCGCAGTATACGCAGCGATCCAGCCCGCGAAGGTGGCCGGGTCCACTCCGCATTGGGCCGCAATCTGATCATGTGAACTCGGACTGGCCAAGCATGCCAGCACCGCCCGTTCTCGTCTGGAAATCTCTTCTGGGCTGGTGGGTCCGACGCCTGAATAAATCGCGGAAGGAGTGGGGGCTCCTATCGGAAAGGGGGCCGCAGGATCGCCCAGCAGGATGTAGCAGCCCAGGTCTTGTCGGAGCATCCACAACCGCGTGCGTTCGGTTGGGTCGTATTTGATACCGACACCATCCTTCGCGTTACGCGCTTCTGCATCGTACTTGGCAAGTAGTTGGCTGTTGATCGCCGCCAGGTGGTTCAGAAGGGAATGGAAGGCGAGACCAATTCGCGTCGCTTGTGCCAACGAACCGATCGTGTCAGCGAAACGGCTTAGGTGAAATGACGCAGTCTGTTTCCCTAGCGTATCCCCGAAGCTATAGGACCAGGCCAAATCAACGTGTCCGATCACTCCAATTGGTCCCTCTGGATTGGCCAAAACTGCTTGCGGAAGCGCGGCGATAAACGGCCTTCCGCCGATGCTGGAATCGGGAGGAATGACACGCTGGATGGCGTTCAGTTGCCGTCTCACTTCCTCGGTCGAAGCACTACTGCTGGAAAGGAGAATCTTCATCCAGTGGGAATAGGTACTGACCCTGGGTGTCCCGGCTCCAAAGCACGCAAAGTAGAACCAGAATCCTCCGGGAAGGAAGGGACCGGTCGCTAGATCCTTCGCATACAGAACTTCGTTTGATCCAAAGTAGAGTCCTCCTTGGCACTCACGCTGCCTGGTCACGCTTCCCCACTCGGAGACACTCTTGCCGACACCATGGCTGAGCGACAGCAGGAAGGTTGGTACCGAGGTTCTGGTGGCTTGTAAAAAGCTGTCTCGGGAGGGCGGGTTGAGACTCTGGGGATGTCGATAGGGTGAACCCATGTACGGATAGCTGTTGTTCTTAAGACGCAGTTCGAGCGGTTCTATGAGTCCCAGTTCTCCCAATGTGGTGGCCTTTGAACCATCCCGAACTCCCCACAGCCAGGACTCCCCGACCACTGGCTGCGCTCTTGGCTGTTCCCAGTGAATCACTTTGTCGACGTAGTTTCGGAACTGCTCCTCTGTCTCGAAGGTGATCCGGCCAACAAACAGGTCGAGCGAAGCCAGAAACATTTGGAGTTCGAAAGAGACTTCATCCAAGTCTCCCAAGATCAGCAGATATCGCGGTCGCTTGAGCGGATCGGGCTCCTGCATATACTGCGTCTCGTACCAATGCGCTGCGTCCTCCATGTCCATGTAAGGAGGTACGAAGTAGGGCGGACGCACCGGGCATCCTTGCTGGGCCGCACGATGTGAGACCAGCCGCTCCACCCAGCGCACGAGGTCGCTACCCTTGCGTCGCAGGTTAGGTATAGATGGATCCGGCGCGATCAGCGCCCATTTCTGTGAAGCCAAATCATGAGCGGCGTGAAGGATACTGGCTCGGAAGGCCATCTTCTTCGCAGAAGAAGGAGCAGGAGCCGCCTGAAGCAGCTCAGCAGAGAGTCCCTCCGGCACGGTGGGTCCAGAGTCTGGGTCCGATAGCAAAAGCTGCAACCTGGGCTCACTCATCAGATGCTCCTGTCATTCCGTGACTGGACCTGCTGTTAGCAAAGACCATGAGCGTGGTAAACTAGGGAACGAGGAGCTGTATCTTACCATGTCCCATGATCCGCAACTTCGCGTGTTGCTGCTAGCAGCGAGCCCCAGTGACGAAGAGGCGATCCGTGTCGCAACCGAGCAGCAAGTCATACAGGACGCGATCCGAGAGGAAAGGACAAAAGACAGGTTCTCTCTGCATCATATTACCGAGGTCTATCTAGACCACCTCGCAGAGACCATCGAAACCGAAAAGCCTCACATCGTGCATTTTTCAGGTCATGGCACAGAAGACGACTTTCTGCTGTTTGTGCGAAAGGGTGCCGCGACCTCCCACCCAGTGTCCCTGGAAACATTGCAGCTAATGTTCCAGACCTTGGTCGAGCAGCTCCAAGTACCGATTCAGTTGGTGGTGCTAAACGCGTGCTATTCAATCGATATTGCTCGTGCACTCAGCAAGTGGGTGCCGTTTACGATCGGAATGAAAGGCAAGATGCCAGCGCTCGCTTCGATCGAGTTTGGTGTCGGTCTCTATCGAGGAATTGCGATGGGGAAGAGCATCCACCAAGCCGTCGAGCTTGGTAAGCTCAAGATCGCACAACAGAGCAATCTGGTTGCCTACAAAGACGAGCCAGAGCTATGTGTGCAGCCCGGTGCTGATGCGAACATCAAGTTGCTCGATTGGGTGACCAAAGCGGAGCCGCTGGAGGAGTCGTCCGCGGAGCCTGCAGGAGTGTCCCTTCGGGCGGTGGTTTCGCAGATTCGAGAGATGGGGCGAGCGACGATGCAGCTTACCGGCGGCATCGAAAAGGTACTAGAGAATGGGAGTACAGACAGCAAGCTGACTCTGTCGACCGAAGACCGCAAAGCGATGCGCCAGCTCCTGAGCGCGATGGACATACTTTCGGCCAGTCAACGATCGATTCCTGGGACCATTCGCGGATATGCGAAAGACTCCACGGAAGAGAGTTGGCAGGCCGTCAAATGGCTCATTAAGAACATTAAGGACTCGCTGCAGAGGGTGCTTGTTCAGTTCCATGCTTCCGCTTGGATGTTTACCATCGAGGAACCGGAGATCGTCCATCGGCTCACGTCGACGTTGCAACGCAGGTTCGTCGTACTGGACAGTCTGCTGACGATACCGGCACCGAAAAAGCCGGCGGACCTCAAAGCGCTCGGTGAGATCGCGGACATCTACCAAGAGCTGATCGAGCAACTGCGGTGCCATCGGAAAGCCCTTACGGACTTGTTGCTGCGCTCCTCTCAGTAGCACTCGCAGGTGATGTCGATGTCAGTACCATGGCAGAACGGCGCAAGGATGTTCTCGACCTCTACTTGGAGTAGCCCGCTGCGACGCACTGTGCTGGGTGTGCCACGCGATAAGTGGGGACGCTTTGTGAACTGGGCTTCCGGAGTGTCATCTTGGCCGCTTAGCTGGCACGAGCCAGCCACGGAAGAGGAGTTATCGACGCTGGTACGTGGTGCGGTGAAGCAAGGAAAGCGTGTCCGGGTGGTTGGGGCCGGTCATTCCTGGTCTGCGATTGCTGCACCTGATGAACTGGCTGTGTCCATTGATCGCTGTCGCGGAATCATCGCCGTGGACACACAGCGTGAATGGGTCACCGTGCGAGCGGGCACACGTCTGTGTCATCTGAATCAGGCGCTGGCACAGATCGGACTGTCCTTGCCTATTGTCGGATCGATTGCCCACCAGTCCGTGGCTGGAGCGATCGCCACCGGTACGCACGGATCGAGTCTGGTGCATGGCAATCTGGCGAGTCTCGTACTCGGGTTGAGACTGATCGATGGACAGGGAGAGACGGTTGAGCTGTGCGCAGGTGACCCCCGACTCGATGGGGCTCGTGTGCATCTGGGTTCGCTCGGGGTGGTGACACAAGTGAGCCCGCGGGTGCAGCCTGCTTTCCATTTGGCACAGACTGTGGAATCGATTCCGGTGAAGCACGTTATCGGTGCACTGCCTGCGATTGCGCGCAGCGCTGAATACGTCAAGGTGTGGTGGATGCCGAATGCGCAATCCGCGCAGGTGTTCCGCTATCAACGAACCAACGAGAAGGAGTCTCGATTTCCGAGCCGATGGACGCAGCGCTGGTTTGACGAAGCGATCCTGCAAGCCTATGTTTTTCCGTCGGTGGTATATCTGGAGGAGCGGGTTCCTTCGTGCATTCCTCCGCTCAATCGCTTCATCGCCCGAATGTTCGAGCGGCCGCGTCAGGTTGGTCGTGGATCGCTGATGTTGAGTACCGAGCTGCCCTTGCGACACCGTGAAACCGAAGCGGCCCTGCCCATGGAACGAAGCGGTGAAGCGTTCGATCGACTGGTCCGACTCATCGATCGTGAGCGACTCCGTATCAACTTTTTGGCTGAGGTGCGATTCGTGCGCGCAGACTCCATTTGGCTCAGTCCGGCGTACGGCGCAGACACTTGTCAGATTGGAGCGTACACGACAAACGTTCCTGATGGAGATCGCTACTTTGCCGGGTTTTGGCGAGAGATGAATCGTCTCAACGCCCGTCCGCATTGGGGAAAAGAGCACGACCACCGCTCCGAAGCGTTGTGTCTTCTGTATCCCAAGTGGCCGTCCTTCCAGAAGTTGCGGATGGAGTTCGATCCAGCTCGGACCTTCTCCTCTCCTTGGGTACGGCAGACGCTTGGTGATTAGGCGCGGTTCGCGATCCGAACGGCGTTCATGGCTGGTACCACACAGGGAATGGGAGCCAACGCACTGCGGAATATCTACGGCAAGGTAGGCATCGTCTTACAGGCTACCGTGCGACCGAAATTCCCATGAGACCTCCTGTTTGGTGTGTTCTTGGACCTGATTCAAACACCACTGGCCATGGGTGCGTTGCTGTGCGAAAATCCCTTCCAAGGATCTTTCGACCTCCAACCAAGGGGGCACCCTCGTTGGGGACTCTCCATGAGAAACTGCGTATTTTGACATGGGTTGGATCCGGGATCTGTGACAAGGACGCCGAATGCCGCCATTGGATTTTTTCACTGCGCTGATGGTGATTTCCATTGTCTTGCTGATGTTGTGTCTGGTTCAGACCTTCATGATGACCCGTGGACACAACTATCAGGGTGTCAACTGGTGGTCTGCGGGAATGTGGTTGCTGACGGCCGGCACGGTCAGCTCGACCCTCCGTAGCGTCCTTCCCTTCTATGTGGCTGTTTCCCTTGCCAATCTCTGTACCTTTGCCTCCTTCGAGTGCTTCTATCGTGGAAACATCAGGTTCTTCGGACTACGCCGCCCGAGCTTCCTGCACCTGGGGGTGATCCTGTTCGTGTTGGTGCTGCTTACGGCTCTGTTGTTCCTGAAGCCGTCGCTTGGACCCTACTCCTCACTCAATCTGCGAATCTTGATCGCATCGCTGGGCGCGACCTATCTGTTTGGTCGCATCACCTATGAGACCCTGAATCCGACCGAGTCAGGGCTGCCACTTGAACGCAAGTGGGTCGGACTGTGCATGCTGCTGTTGACGTTGACGTGCTTTCTGCGAGCGACTGCGGTCTTGGTTGCGCCAGTCGAAGGCCCTCTGCTGCGACTCGGCACTCCGTTGGCGTGGTTTTCGATCGCTGGGTTGCTCCTCATGCTGCCGCTGACGTTTGCGTGCTTTTCGGCGGTCAACGAACGGCTCTCGTCCGATCTGCAAAGAACCCTGGCCGATCAAGAGTCACGAGAGGAGGAGATCCGTCACATCCTAAACAGCGTTCCTGCGGAGATCGCAGTCTTGAGCGCCGGCGGTCAACTCGTGCTTGCCAATCGTCTGTTCGCGGAGCGAATTGGCAGGACGCCGGATCAGATCGCGAGCATTGTCGATTGGTGGCTGGCATCTTCGTCTTCAGCCTCCCACGTGATATCCCACGATACCCATCGCGGCGTTGAGTGTCGTACACGAGTGGTGGCCGATGCGGGGGGGCGGAGCAATGAAGCGGAAATCCTGTGCCTCGATGGTCAGCTCCGAACCTATCAGATGAGCTGCAACATCCTGAATGGCAAGGGGCTCATGGTCCTTGCCGATGTTACGTTGCATAAGCGGGCGGAACTCTCACTGTACGGGGCCAAAAAGGAAGCGGAGCGAGCGGCTCGCACCAAGAGCCAGTTTTTGGCCAACATGTCGCATGAGATTCGGACTCCCATGAACGCCATCATTGGCCTAAGCGAGCTGGGTATGCAGATGCGGGCCGCGCCTCCTGTGGATGACTATCTTTCCAAGATTTTTGGCACGGCGTCTGGGCTCCTTGGCATTATCAACGACCTTCTGGATTTTTCGAAAATCGAGGCTGGCAAACTGCACATTGAGAACGTCTCTTTTGATCTCGCAGCACTGGTGAAGAGGCAGGTGGACCTGTTGGCACCAAAGGCCGCTCAAAAACAGCTCGCGCTGGAGGTACGGATCGCAAAGGACGTCCCGAGCAGAGTCAGCGGAGATCCACTGCGCATCGGGCAGGTTCTTGCCAACTTGCTCAGCAATGCAATCAAGTTTACCCCGCACGGGAGTGTGAACGTTTCAATCTCTGCGAAGGACTCTGGGAATGGTCAGGCCGTGGTGCGGTTCGTGATCAAGGACACCGGAATCGGAATCAGTCCGGAACACCAGAAGCTGCTCTATCAGCCGTTCACGCAAGCGGATGGATCGACCACCCGTGAGTATGGCGGCACTGGACTTGGACTCGCGATTTGCAAGCAGTTGGTGCAGATGATGGGGGGAGAGATCGACTGTGACAGCACGCTGGGACATGGCAGTACGTTTTCGTTTCAGATTCAGTTCGGAGTGCCCGCAGCGACTTCCTCTGCGTATCAATCGATGGAACTCGCGATGCCCACGCGACCAGAGGTTCTGGCTGGAGCGAGCGTGCTACTCGTGGAAGACAATCCCGTCAATCAGTTGGTGGCGAGAGAGGTGTTGCGCCGTGCGCAGCTCCAGGTAACCGTCGCCAGCCATGGCGCAGAGGCGGTATCGATTCTGCAAGCCTCACCAGATGGCTTTGATGCCGTGCTCATGGATGTCCAGATGCCCACCATGGATGGCTACGAAGCGACACAGCGGATTCGCAACGATCTAAAGATGGAATCCCTGCCGATCATTGCGATGACGGCACATGTCTTTGAGATCGAGAAGCAGCGCTGTCTGGATGCGGGGATGAATGCTCACATTGCCAAGCCATTTCATTCCGACACAGTTCTGGGCGTCTTGTCGAGGTGGATCACCAGACGGAATCGGACGGCGGCTCCCTCATCGTCCGCGTTGTAGTCGCGCCTGGTTTGGGATGGGTCCGCGCAACTCGGCCTTTTTCACAGCCTACATACACCCTGATCCAGCGCGTGATTGTTACGTAGGTAGCGATCGGGGCGAGGTGGCGCGTCGTTGTATGCGGATGGCACCGCACCCCCGGCACATCCGAAGTACAAGCAAATCTCGCTGGTTTGGCTGCGTCCGTACTT